>CAVJKK010000156.1:0-4297 GCA_963649855.1 Anaerovoracaceae bacterium | reverse complement strand
CTAGTCTATATTGCGACACCAATCCGCCTATATTGCGATTGCAATCTAGCCTATGTTGCGACACCAATCCGCCTATATTGCGACACTAATCCGTACTGTATTTTTATAAATCTTAGCTTAGGGCATAAAAAAGCGGGAAAACTGATGGTTCAATTTTCCCGCCGTGTTTTGTTTTTCTAAAAAAGTTGCCTTATCTTGTAAATGTAAGGGTTACAGGGTAAGAAACGTCTGTAGTGTTGTATGTTGCACTTATCGTAAGCTGGTAAATACCACCGGCAAGATTTGTTACAGGGATTTCAAAACTTGTGCCTGTAAGTCCTACCTTTTCAGCGGTTGTTGCATAATATGTTTTTCCGCCCTTTGTAAGAGTAAGAATTACCGTATTGTATGCAAAATCGCCCGTAATCTTGTTGCTGTCGTCTGCCGGCGTGAACGTTACTGCGATTGTATCTGCCGTAGCAAGAGAATCGTAGTCAACTGTTGCCGTCTTTACTCCGTCTCCGAGTGCAGTGCCTTCAATCGTAATCCATGAGCCTTTAATGTAGTAGTCTGCCTTATTTACGAATTCTACAGCTGACTCGCCGTTTGAATATCTTGCGTAAAGGTCAAGGTTTGCTGCTTTTGTGTAAGACGTTGCTTCGTACTTTGTGCCTGTGCCTTCGCCGTCGTACTCGTACCATGCTGACCACGTTGCAGTTCCGCTCTTGAGTACAGCGACTTCTGTCGTTCCGTCCGGCTGAATGATTGCATATGTGCCTTCGCTCTCGTATACCACGATGTCTGAAGTCTGTGCCGTGCCGGTCGTATTGCCGTCTGCATAGTATGAACCGCCCTCAAGGTGATATGTTACGCGGTAGCGGTTGATTACTGTACTTGTAAACGCTGTAGTTACTGTGCCAGGGAGCGTAATGTAAGCATAGTCAGAAGCACCGGCATCGTTTACGGCGCGGATTCTTGCTGCGTAGCGTTTGCCGAGTTCAAGTCTGAGGCTTGCAGTCGTGTTTCCTGTAAGGAGTGAGCCTGAAACACAGCAGTCCGCAGAAGTGAACTTGCTGCCATAAGTAACGCTTGTTCCGCCGGCTGTAACTGCAGTTTCCCATTCAGTGTCTGATGAAGGAAGTGTTGTAGTTTCGTCTGCGAGCGTGAGGATGTCGATTTCGTTGTAAAGTTCCGTCTTTGATGTGGTACGAGTCCAGTTCAGGTTGACTTCGTAATAATCGAGAGCTTTGTCTTCAGAATCTGCCGTATAGCCTGCAGTAAAGTCTGTCGGGGCTAGAGGTGCAGTTCCTATGACGTTTGGAATTCCAACAGAACTTTCAATTGTTTTTCCAGGAAGGACGATGATTGTATCGCTCCATACAAAAATCTTACCGTTGTCTTTTGTGTAAATCACCTTGAAAAGATATGTTCCCGGTGCAATCGAATCGATTGAATAGTTTGCTGCTTCCGGTGCTGCATTTTCAAGGGAAGTAAATGTCTTAACTGTTGAAGTGTCAGAGTTGTCGTTAATCACAGAGCCTTTGGTAAGGCTGTAGATTCCTGAAGTGATTGAAGTAATTGTTGTCGGAGTATCCCAGCCGTCGTTGTAAATTTTCATTGCAACTGCTGCTTCTTTTGTAAGGTCGTCCGGGCTGAGCGTAAAGGTTGCCGTGTCGCCGTAAGTCATATCAAGGCTTGATTTACCAATCATTACGGCATTTTCTTTCATTTCTGCAAGAGTCGTCGGCACTGTTGTATCATTAGAATCAAGTGCAACAAGGGTGAATTCCCACGTTCCCGTATCTGAAGGAATCGTGATTGTTCCATTTGTCTTGCTGCCGTCTGTACTTGTAAAAGTTACCAGTTCAGGCTTTTCAAACTTTTTACCGGTTGTCGTTTCACCGTAAATATAAAGTTTTACAGAGTCTGCATCGTAAGAGTCTGCCATGATTGTACGTGCGGCAGAGCGTTCCGCTGATGCAGCAATCTCAGAATAGTTTGTAACTACAATATTCAAAGTTCTTGAATTGCTGTCCGTTGACTGAACTTCTCCATCGAGCAGAGAGTTCGCGCAGGAAGCACAAACAAGAGCAGCCGCTGTTACGGCAAGCATTTTTGCTGCGCGTAAAAACATCTTTCCATTTAATTTCATTATTTTCCTCCATAAAAAATAATTCAAAGTTAAGCCTGAAGTTTTGTAATTAATCTTAATTTCAAGTTTTTACAGTAAATTCAAATAGCCTCTCGCCAAAAACCTGCCACGAGCCGCGTGGTTGAGCAAAGCTCAAGACGCGTCTGTGTCAGAACTTTGGCTACGGCTATTTGACATTAAAACTATTTAGCCTGATGTCTAATTAATCTCCAAAACTTCCGTTTCAAATATAAAATCAACTTTTTCTGCTTAAAGCTGATAAACTACGATACTTGTCGTATCGCTGTATTCTTTTCCCTCCTTATCTGTTACTGTCAGTGTGAGTTTGTATGTGCCCTGTTCCAGTCCTGAATCGGGAACATACAACATAAACGACCTTGAACTGTCGGAAGAACCGTTGCTCAGGTTATAGGAAACAGCCCTTTCTACCGTCCTGACTGAATAAAGTGTTTCGACCGTTTCAACTTCCAGAAGATTCCATTTGTACGAAGCACAGTTTTGAGGCGCAAAAAGATTCAGCGTTTCTTTCGTGCTGACGTAATACACCGCCTTGAGCATGTCTTCTTCGCTGAAACCTTCTTCTCCCGGCGACAAATCTGAAGTTGAGTTTTTGAGCTGGACTTCAGTTTTATAGCCTGAATTGTAGTTTGTAAGCACGGAATCGATGGAATCGGAACATCCGCACGCAAAAGAGAGGATAAAAATACCTGCCGTAAAAAGAATGCCGGCACGAAGGAAGAACACTTTTTTCATTTTTTACCGCCGAGACGCAAACTTACGCCCGCCCCCGCATTTATATTCAGTTTTAAAATTGAATCCCACGAAACACCCGCAAACAGATTCAGCACTTTCCAGTAAAAGCCGAGCCTTGTCGCAACCACAAAGGATTTGAAAAAGTCCGACCGCTTGAACTCTGCGCCGGTTTTCCTGTTCCATAAAAAAGAAAAATTGCCGCCCGCAGAAATTTCCGCACTGATTCCAATGTCTTTCTGCCCGAACGGCATCATGAAAATCCCGAACGGAACGCAGAGTCCCGCACCTGCAAGACACGGAGATTCAAGTAATTCACCGTTGAGCGTGTATCTGTAAGGAAAATCTTCTCCCGGCACTCCAAGAAAAGGTCTTAAACGCAAGCCCATAAAAAACGGCTTTAGAAGGTCGTAGTTGATTACGTTTAAATCCGCTGCAAGCGCGTAGTTATAAGGTTCTGGCATGCTCATAAACTCAAGCTGAAGTTCTGCAAATATTCCGTTCTTTGTCCTGTAATCAACGATGAAAGGCAGCTTTACGCCGGCTACATCTGCCCCGTTTGCCGCAGCGCTGCTTCCGACGATTGCCGTTAAGTTTGAATCGTTGTTGATTGAAGCCGAAACGAGCTTTGGAGGAGAAGAAGGAAGTTCAAGCCCGCTTGTGTCAATTTTCCACTGCCAGCGGTAAAGCGTTCCTTTTTTTGTCGTAAAGAGGAGTTCGTCTCCCGAAGGACTGAAAGCCCCTGCCGAATAACTTTCCGTAGTTCCAAGCCCCAGCACCTTTAAAAGATTCCCGGAATAAGTGTCGTAAACCTTGATTTTTCTGTCGCCCGTAGCAAAGGCTGCGTATTTGCCGTCATAAGAGAGGCACGCATCTCCAGAAAAACCGGTCTTTTCGTAAATCCGCATTACTTCAGGCACTTTCTGTGCGGAAGAGCCGGCAAGAAAAGCGATCGAAAGGTCCTCCAGTGAACTTGCAGACATAAAGGCGTTTCCCCTGCCGCTTATCTTCGGGAAAATGCCCGCGCGCGTGTTCCAGTCGTATTCTCCGAGTTTCTGCCAGCCATCTTTTAAGGGAAGGACAAGATACATTCTGCCGGAAGAATCCGCAGCAAGCACAAGAGAGGAGTTTTCACTTCTGCTTAAAGAAACGATTTTTCTTCCAACGCTGATTTTTTTGTTGAGGATGTAATTTTCCGAAGCAACAAGCCTGAAATATTCGTAAAGATTTTTGCCGTCATAAGGAAGAATGAGCTCATAGTCGCCCGAACCAAAGACAGCATTTTCCGCCTCGCATTTTTTTGAATCAATCACATCGTAGGGGGCGGAAGTTTCCGTGTCGTAGAGGATAATCGTACCGTCGCTTTTTACGGCAAGGATTTTTTTTGAGTTGGAACTGAATTCGATGGAATTGAAG
>CAVJKK010000155.1:755-4303 GCA_963649855.1 Anaerovoracaceae bacterium | reverse complement strand
CCGCAAGAAACGCAAGTTTCTTGGCACGACACGAGGTCGTACAGGTTCTTGGCGAAAGACTATTTGAATTTAGTGTAAAAAATCGAAGTTAGGGTTATATAATTGCACGCATGATTAAAAACGATTTTTCTGCTTTTACGCATTTTTTCTGGGATCTGGACGGCACATTGACGCGTTCCGCTGAAGGAATCATCAACAGCGTCCGTTATTCGCTCGAAAGTTTCGGCATAAAGGAAGATGATGACGAAAAACTGAAACTTTTTATCGGACCGCCGCTGCCGGAATCATACAGTCATTTTTACGGTTTTGACGACGCGCAGATTGACCGTGCAATGCAGAAATACCGTGAATACTACGCAGAGAAAGGAATCTTTGAAAATTCCGTGTACGAGGGAATCCGCGAAACGCTTGCAGAACTGAAGGCACGAGGCAAAAAAAATTTCGTTGCGACTTCCAAGCCGGAAGTTTTCATGAAACGCATCCTCGAACACTATGACCTTGCGCAGTTTTTTGAATTTACATGCGGTTCAGATCTCGCAGAAACCCGCAGTCAGAAACATCTCGTGATAAATTTCATAGTTGAACACGAAAAATTACAGACCGCGCAGAAAGACGGCAGAATCCTGATGATAGGTGACCGCAAACACGACATTCTCGGGGCAAAAAAGAACGGAATAAAATGCTGCGCCGTTTTATGGGGATACGGCAGCCGGAAAGAATTTGAAGAAAACAAAGCCGACTACATAATAGAAAAACCGTTAGAACTGCTGGGATAAATAGCCCTACTTTCGAGTTTTTGAAATTAGCTGTTCTGAAAAAGGCGTAGGAAAGACACGGTGGTTGAGCCCGTCGAAACCACCAGACGTACTATATGCTTGATTTGTACCAGAGGTACACAGGCTCAATCGGCGCAAGTGCTAATAAAATTGTTTTTTATAAATCTCGCCCATTGTTTTTTATTTCTTCAAGAAGTGCGTTGATTCCGCTTTCTCCGAAGATTTTTATTCCGTTTTCTGCAAGACGTTCCGCCGTTACTCCGCTGCCTTCCTTTGTTGTGTGCGAGAACGTTCCGTCGTAGATTCTGCCGTAGCCGCAGGACGGGCTGTTTTCCTTTAAGAGCGCATACCGGCAGCCGAACATTTCTGCCGCTTTTAAAACCTGCTGTGCTCCTTTTTCAAACTGTGTCGTTTTATCTTTCCCGTTTTTGTTCATGACCTTGTTTTTTACGCGTTCGCAGGGGGTGCGCGGACAGCATAATCCGCCGAGAGATTCGGGACAGACCGGAATTATGTGTGCGTTCTGCATGAGGAGTTTCAGTTTCTGTTCATCTAAACACCGTGAATTATTTGTGCCGTCGTATTTTACGTCAAAGCCGAGGAGGCAGGCGCTTACAAGAATGTTCATCGTGCGGGAATTATGAATGAAGTTTTGAAACCGGACAAGGCATTTTCCGCTGTGTGCGTTCAAAAAAGGCTCTGTTTGACAAACAATATCGAACTTTAATTTTTTTTGTGGTATAGTTTTTTGAGTTTTTGGAGGAATAAATTGACGAAACGTAATTTTTTAAGGGGAGCTGGAGTATTTTTCACGGTTTTGATGTTTGCTTCGTGTTCTTTTAACAAGTCAAAGCCTGTGCCGATTGAAATGTGGTATGGCGTTACTTTCGGGGAAGCCGGTGAACCGCCTGCTGACTGGGAAGTGTTCGGAATCATCCGCAACAAGCTGAACATTGACCTGAAGATTTCTGCCATGCCGGGAAAAACTGAAGAAGCGGACAAAAAAATCAGGGCTGCCGCTGCATCCGGTCACCTTCCGGACATTTTTGTCGTAAGCGGAACTGTACTGCCTGAACTTATAAAAAGCGGACAGCTCAGCTATGTTGATGACATGTATGAACTTATGCCGCACCGCACTTCGCTTATGTACGATGCAAGTGCACGCAAGTCTTACGCTTACCAGGGCAGACATTATGCCTTGAGACAGCCGGGTTCAATCACAAAGAATGAAGGCGTTTTAATCAGAAAAGACTGGCTTGATAAACTCGGACTTGAAGTTCCAGTAACTCTTGATGACTACCTGAACGTGATGAAGGCTTTTACTTTCAGCGATCCTGACGGCAACGGAAAGAACGACACCTACGGATTTGGCGCTTACCTCGACATCAAAAAGACTTCCGAAGGTTTTGGTTCAAGATTTGATCCGTTCTTCGGTGCCTTTAAGGTTGAAGGAACTTTTGACTTTAACCGCGAAACAGCCGGACTCAACATTTTCAAGGACGGTTATTACGATGCGCTGGATTTTATCCGCACGATGGTTTCAGAAAAAGTAATTGACCCGAACTGGACTGCCTACAAAAAAGACGATTTCAGAAATGCATGGAAATCAGGCCGTTTTGGAATCATGCGCGAACAGAATGCTGCCTTTGCGCTCGAAAACAACTATGCGCCGTTTGACGAAAGATTCCCTGACGGCGAATGGATTGTAATTGACCCTCCGGTTGGTCCTTCCGGCGAAAAATCTGTCGGAACTTACACCGACCAGGGACACAGAACTTACGTAATCAGCAAAAAAGCCCGCGACGAAGGAAAAATTCCTGCAATTGCGCGTCTGCTTGAATGGATGAGCAGCGATGAAGGATATTTCCGCCTCGGTTTTGGTGAAGAAGGCGTAAACTATCTTCGCACGGCGGACGGAAAAATCACTACGGAAGGACTTGCAGATCCTGCAAAGGCATATTCTCAGGCTTCTTTTGCACGCTATCTGCAGCTGCGTAACCTTATTTTTTACAACAGCGAATTTGAGCTTGAAAGCCGCTATCCTGAATGGACGAGCCGCAACGGCAAGAAAATGAGCGCATACGCAGTCTTGAAGGACATGCAGAGCCGCGACTGGACTCCTGCCTACGGTTCTGAAGGTTTGCCTTCTCCTGCTTCTGACGTAAAGAAATTCTACGAACAGGGCGTAATGGACTTTGTAACCGGAAGACGTGCCCTGACCCGGGAAAACTGGCAGCAGTGGCTCAGCGAATTCTGTCGTGTCGGCGGAGTTGACTGGGAACGCAAATGCCTGAACTGGGCTGAAAGCCGCGACCTTCTTACCGAATAGTTTTTATTCATTTTTATACCTGTTGAAACTGACTTCTGTCTTTGCGAAGTGGTTTTGACAGGTTCAAACGCCGTGCTCTAGTCAATCCAGCGGAGTGATTTCTTCTGTCCGTGGCTGGCATGGCGTCTTTTTTCCGTAACAATCGTTTCAATAATTTCTGTAACTGCCCACAAACCGATAAATCCTAAAAACATAAAAAACATTGTCATAACGAAACTCCTTTTGTTGTTCAAACTTTATGCCGTCAGTATAAAATGAGCGGTGCGACACAGAATGTCCCTTGTATAATTTTTCTGTTATTCTTTTTCGTTTTTTTTACTAAAACAAGATTTTATAAGATATGAATTATCCGGTGATGTTAGAATAATTCTAGATTTTGGAGATTTTGACAGGAGAGAGGAGGAATGCTTTACGCATTTTTGACGTTATGAAGCGAAGAAAAT
>CAVJKK010000155.1:0-745 GCA_963649855.1 Anaerovoracaceae bacterium | reverse complement strand
CCTAGATATTTAATCACACAGCAGCAGTTTGAAGGTCTTGATCAGGCGTTAAAAAGAGAAGGCGTCATGTACGAAGTCATGTACATGGACATGCTGAACTACGACACGCGCGAAAATTACGAGCTGTTTTATCAGACGATGCACCACAAGATTTCGCTGCGCAAGAAAAAATACCAGCTTGTGATTGTAAGCGATGATGCGGCGTTAGGTTTTGTTGAACAGTATCAGAACCAGCTTTTTGCTGAAACGCCGGTTATATTTTTCGGCATAAATGACCTTGCACATGCACGGGAAGCAAAGAAAAATCCGTGGATGACTGGCATGGGCGAGCAGATTTTCGTTGATGAAACGATTGAAATCATGATTGAGCAGAATCCGAAAATCAGCAAAATCTGCTGTCTGCTCGATGATTCTCTGACGGGAAACGGAGATAAAGAACAGTTCGTAGAGGCGATGAAAAAATATCCGAACCTTTCCTATGAATTCTTGTCGTTCGGGCACAACTCAAAGGAAGATTTTACTTCCCGCCTTTCTGAAGTTCCTGCCGACTGTTCAATTCTGTGCCTTTCTTCCCTCCAGTCTTATGCGCACACAAATGCGATGTCTGTCTACGAACTCATCAGCCTTGTAAATTCCGTTACGCTGAAAATCCCGGTTTACCGGACGAATATTGTCGGAATCGGCAATGGATTCCTCGGCGGAAAGGTTTTTGACCATTATAAAGTTGCAGAGCACGTTGCAGAAA
>CAVJKK010000154.1:0-4326 GCA_963649855.1 Anaerovoracaceae bacterium | reverse complement strand
TTTACTACAGAATTCTTTAAGGCGGTAATTTCCATCTTTAAGCCCTTGATTTTAGAACGGTCTGAAGGCAGCGGAGCATTTTTGAAGAATTCGTCCAGTCCGTTCATGACCTTGAGCATGCGGTTACATTCAGAAATCTGCTGGTTTACGTATTCCAAAACCTTGTCTTCGCTCATCTTTGAAAGTTTTTCGTAAATCGGAGCTTTGCGTACTCCGGCAGAAGAATAGCGGCGGGCGCGCATTTCCAGTTCATTTAAGAATTTCCTGTAGTTGACTTTTTCGTTTACTGAAGTTTCTGTCGTAGGGTCGGTGAGGGTAACCGAATAGAAAACCGGTTTTTCTTCAAGGTTGAACGCTTTTCTGAGCGCTTTCTTGAACTTTTCCCAGAGAGAATTGTGTTCGCTTTCGAGTACTTCGTGATTTTCTTCGATTTTTTCTTTTGCCTGCATCAGCTGACCCGGCATTGCCCCGAGAACGCGGAGCGCAACTAAGAGAATCTCTTTCGTGTTGATTTTCGTTTCTTTTTCTGCCTGGACTTTGTTTTCAACTTCAAGCTTTTTTAAGAGGGCTTCCTGGAGTTTTTCTTTCTGCGGGCTCTGATCTTCGGCGATGATTTCTTCAATCAGTTCGTTGTAAAAAGGAGTTTTTCCCATCGCGGAAGTAAAGAGTTTTTTAATCTGTGCTTTTTCTTCTTCCGGGCCTGTCATCGCCTTGTCGTGGTTAAAGTCCGGGTGGAGCATGACGCTTCTGCGCACGTTGCCCTTGTAGTATTCGCGCTGGAATTCGGTCAGAAGCTTGAGGCTTTTATTGATTGAGGTTACAGCCTTGTTCGCTTTTGAAACGCTGTCCGTGAGCATGCTCGACGTGATGGAATCCGCGCCCTGCTTTGCAGTAAAAATCATGCTTGCAAAGTTGCGCGTGTTTACGTTCGTGGAATTTACAGAAAAAGAATTCCAGAGGATGGCGTTGTTTAAGTCCAGAAGTTTGCGGATATTCGGAATCTGAAGGTTTGAAACTGAGAATTTGTAGTAATTGCAGAGAAAATCAAGGGTGCTGTCGTAGTCTGAAAGACGCATTCCCATAATCATTGAGCGTTCATTTTCTGCGAACTGCGTGTTTTCCGGCGGAATGATGTCAGAAATCTTCTTGTCATTTTTGTACGGGTCAGCCGTAATCAGGGATTTCTTTAGGAGAAATTCGTAAAGAGTTTTTTCGCATGCGTAGACAAGACGATACTGTTCAAGAACTTCCGGGAGTTCTTTTGTATCGAACCACATTGTTTTTTCGTCGATAGCCGCAATTACTTTTTCACAAAAATTAGACTCAGCCATATTCCACATTATCGGCATTTTTCGGCAAATCTACAATAGATTGAACAACCTCCGTCAAAGCGATATCCTTATATGGAAGTAAAAAAAGGCGCTTTTTTAGTTGGCGCGAAGAGGTATTTTTATGGCAGAAAATGAAAAATTACAGATTATTCGCCATTCATGTGCGCATGTCATGGCAGAAGCAGTTAAACACATTTTTCCGGGAACAAAGATTGCAATCGGACCTGCAATTGACAACGGGTTCTACTACGATTTTGACTTTCCGGCTGACCATAAAATCACCGAAGACGATTTTGTAGCAGTAGAAAAAGAAATGCGCAAGATTATTGCGTCTGGTGCTCAGTTTGTAAGAAAGGAAGTTTCAAAGGCAGAAGCTTTAAAGATTTTCGCTGATGAACCTTACAAGGTTGAAATCATCAACGACCTGCCGGCAGATGCAGTCATTTCAACCTATGAACAGGACGGCTACATTGACCTTTGCCGCGGTCCTCACGTTGAATCAACAAAAGAAATCAACGCACAGGCTTTTAAATTGCAGAAACTTGCCGGAGCGTACTGGCGCGGAGATTCTGACCGCCCTATGCTTACACGCGTTTACGCGCTTTGTTTTGAAAAGCCGAACGATTTGAAAGAATATCTTGAAATGCTCGCAGAAGCAGAAAAACGCGATCACCGCAAGCTCGGTGTGGAAATGGACCTGTTCCACCTTGAACCGGAAGACCCGGGACAGATTTTCTGGCATCCGAACGGCTGGACAATCTACACGATCATTCAGGATTACATGCGCAAGATGGTTAAGCGCGACGGCTACATGGAAGTAAACACGCCTGCAATCATGCCGCGCACTCTCTGGGAACGTTCAGGTCACTGGGGGCACTACCAGCGCAATATGTTCATCACTGAATCTGAAAAACGGCTTTTTGCAATCAAACCGATGAACTGCCCTGGCGCTCTCGAAATCTTCAAGAGCCGTCTCCGCACATATAAAGACCTTCCGATGCGCCTTGCTGAGTTTGGTCACGACGTAAGAAACGAACCTTCAGGAACGCTGCACGGAATCATGCGTGTACGCGGATTCGTTCAGGATGATGCGCACATCATCTGTACGGAAGAACAGGTTGCACCAGAAGTTGCAAAATTCTGCAAGCTGTTAAAGCGGGTTTACCACGACTTTGGATTTGACGATTTAGTCGTAAAGTTCTCTACGATGCCGGAAGACCACGTCGGAGATCTTGCAACCTGGGAACGTGCAGAAAAAGCCCTTTCGGATGCCTGCCACGAAGCGGGACTGAATTATGAAGTTCAGCCGGGAGAAGGTGCATTCTACGGCCCGAAACTTGAATTTAAACTGTATGACTGTCTCGGTCGTGAATGGCAGTGCGGAACAATTCAGGCAGACTTCCAGTTGCCTTCGGCAGAACGCCTTGACGCAACTTACATCGGCAGCGACAACCAGAAACATCATCCGGTAATGCTCCACCGTGCAATCTTAGGTTCTCTCGAACGCTTCCTTGGAATCCTGATTGAAAACTTTGCAGGAAACTTCCCGACCTGGCTTGCTTTTGAACAGGCTGCAGTTGTTCCGGTTAAGAATGAATTTGATGATTACGCAAAAGAAGTAAACGAAGCACTTTTGAATGCAGATATCCGCTCAAACGCATACACGTCTGACGAAAACATGCGCCAGAAAATCAAGATGATTACGAAGGAACACAAGACTCCGTACATCCTGGTTGTAGGCGAAAACGAAAAGAACGAAAAGACAGTAAGCGTAAGATTCCGCCAGAGTAGCGGTCTTGAACAGAAAACAATGAAGTTAGAAGACTTCATCGCCTACGTTCAGGACAAAGTAAATACCCACTTTGCAGGAATTTAAGCAAAGGGGCTGTCTGAATGTTTCAGACAGCCCTTTTCACGACAGTATTTTGCGTCAGCAAAATCGAATCCGTGTGACATCGCGCGACCTCCTGTCGCGGTCTAAGAAATGCTACGCATTTCTTACGGGTTTTCAGTCTTTTGCGCCCTCCTTAGCGCTACTTTACTTTCAATTCGGAAATATTTTTTATTTTACTGTCAAAGTTTACGCTGATTATAGTATATGCAAGGAAGATTTACAGTTGCTTTTTGGGGATGTCTTACGCAAAAACAAAACACACACTGCCTTCAAGACTAACCAAAGCAGAAAAAAGTAGTTTATTTATTCATTCATAAACGACTGTCAACTAATGATAGTGTAAGGTATAGAAAATAATTTGACTTTAATACCATCGTTTAGTACTATAATTATATGAAGTCGAAGCAGCAAAGTATCTTAGAAAGAATTTTTAAGGATCCTGTTCAATCAGATATAGAATGGAAAGATATTGAAAATCTTTTTAAGGCTTTAGGAGCAGAAATAACTGAAGGAAATGGTTCCAGAATACGGGTAAAATTGAATGACCAGAGGGCTGTATTTCACCGCCCGCATCCAGAAAGAGTAACTGATAAAGGGGCTGTAAAATCAGTAAGGCAATTTTTAATTAATGGAGGCGTCAAATTATGATGAATTACAAAGGTTATATTGGAAATGTAGAATATGACGATGAAGCAAGGATTTTTGCTGGAAGTGTGATAAACACAAAAACTGTAATTACATTTCAGGGAACTTCCGTTGAAGAAATTGAAAAAGAATTTAGGGCTTCAGTAGATGGCTATCTTGAATGGTGCAAAGAAGATGGCGTAAGTCCTGAAAAACCATATTCCGGAAAATTTAATGTAAGATTTTTGCCGTCCTTACATCAGAAAGCCGCCATTGCCGCAAAAAAATTGAATATGTCATTAAACAGTTTTGTAGAAAAATCCGTTGAAGACGAGTTACTGAAGGTGAGCATATAGGAAAGCAAAATATATTAATTTTGCTGATGTCATTTGACGAAAAATGGAACCTGCTGTATATTGTATGAAAGGAAATGCCCGAACGTTGGGTTATCTCCACATTTTAGCGAATAGCCGCCAA
>CAVJKK010000153.1:0-4357 GCA_963649855.1 Anaerovoracaceae bacterium | reverse complement strand
ATGTTGGCTATCGTCATGATGACGAATGCCGTTTCTAAAATTTTCTGCAATCGTCATGGTGACGAAAGAAGATTTCGATTTTTCCAATCGTCATGCAAAAAGGGCTCAGAGAGGATGCTGATAAAAATTGTCTGCTGTTAAAAAAAATGTCAAATAGCCGTAGCCGGGGTTCTGACCACGCATATCTTGCGGGATTACAGTCTTTAGCGCCCTCCGTGGCGCCAATTTTTTTTGCTTTACTCGTGGCAGGTTCTTCCGCCCCATTCTTTTGAGTGTTTGCGTTCGTGCGCGATCAGTGCGTCAAAATCTGCTTCCGGTGCACAGTTTTCTTCTACGTAGCGGGCGGTGGTTTCGAGCCGGCGCAGACATTCGCTCTTGTCGTTGTAGCCCATTCTGCTTGTTTCGATTGCGTCCCCTAAAATGCGTATGCTTTCGTCGTAGATTTTTGTCGTGACGGGGAAGGGGTGACCGTCTTTTCCGCCGTGTGCAAAACTGAATCTTGCCGGGTCTGTAAAACGGCTCGGCGTTCCGAAGATTACTTCACTTACGAGGGTAAGACTCTGCAGGGTGCGCGGACCTAAGCCCGGAGTTAAAAGCAGGCTTTCAAAGTTTTTGTTTTCGGATTCCCAGGCGGTTGCAAGGACAGCGCCCAGCCTTTTTAAGTCAACGTCTTCTGCGCGGATTTCGTGATGGGACGGCATTACGAGATTCCTGTCGTTTTTGATTAAAATCTGCGTGCCCTGCCATTCATTCTGCTTTTGAGGAAGTTCAAGTTCATCATCGAATAAATCAAGCTGAAGACAGTCGCCTTTTCCCATCTTTTCAATTTCCCGGAGGACTCTGTCCGGCCTTTCGTTGCTTAAGGTCAGGATTTTTGAACGCGTCTGCCCTGCATTTGTGTCCGTCAGATTTAAAATCAGTCCTTCGTTTTCGCCGGTAACGCCGGTGTGTGGGGTTTCAACAAAACTCCGCAGTTTTTCAGAAGACCAGTGGTAGCGCCTTGCCTTCTTTTCCTTTACGTTCATTCCCTGCTGAACTACAGTCCAGTCGCCTTCATCGCTTAAGATAAAATTGTGCTGATAGAGCTGGAAACCGTCCTGAACTGCCGTGCCGTCGACCTTTGCCGCAAGCCTTGAACAGTTAATCAGCTTGTTTCCGTCCATTCCCGTCATGTCGGCAAGGATTTTCAATTCATCCGGGGTGCGCCTGCTGTATTTGCCGCGTCCTCCGCAGACAACGATTCCCAGTTCTTTTGCCCGCCGGTTCAGACCGCGCTTTAATGCGTACATCACGCTCGTCGTTATTCCCGAAGAATGCCAGTCCATCCCGAGAACCGCGCCTAAGCTCTGAAACCACAACGGGTCGCTTAAGCGCACGAGGACTTCTTTTTTGCCGTAGCGGAGGACAAGGGCTTCGACAATCAGAGTGCCGAGTTTCATCATCCTGTCGGCAAGCCATTTTGGAACTGTGCCCGTGTGTAAGGGGAGGTCAGCGTAACCGGAGCGTTTTATCATTTTCTTCCAGCAAGTTTCAGTGCCTGAGCCATAAAATCTTCCCCGTAGAGCGTTCTATAGGAGTCGTAAACCGGTTCACAGGCTTTTTTGAATTCTTCAAGATTCGGGTAAGTTATGGTCATTCCCTGGTTTTCAAGTTCTGCAGGGAGGGTTTCTGTCTGTTTTTTTACGATTCTGCGGTTCAAATCCTGAGCATTTTTTGCCGCCGTGCCTATAATCGCCCTGTCTTCGGAAGAAAGTGCTTCCCACACGTCTTTTTTTATGACGAGCGGCATGGCATCAAAACTGTGATTTGTAACGGCAAGATATTTCTGCACGGAATAAAACTGATGAATGTACACAGCCGGAACCGGATTTTCCTGCCCTTTGAACCTGCCGTTTTTAAGCGCGCTGTACAGTTTTCCGAAATCCAGCGGTTCAGCGTGGCAGCCGAAGGCGGAAAGAGTCTTCATGACCACGGCATTTGCCGAAGTCCTTAAGTGAAGGTCTTTTAAATCTGCAAGCGAAGTGATTTTATGTTCAGTCGTCGTGATGCACCTGAAGCCGTTTGTAAACCACGCAAGGACTACGACGTTCAAATCTTCCATTTTTGTATTCAGCGACTTTGAAAAATCACTGTCTAAAAACGCCCATGCACTTTCAAAATCGTCAAAAAGATACGGCAGTGCAGAAACACCGATTTCCGGGTCGTAAACCGCAAAGTTCCCCGCACTCGAAACCGTCATGTCGAGCGGACCTTTGTGCATTATGCTTTCGATTAAATCCGTGTCGGAAGTCTGCATTCCGAGTGAAGAAAGTTTTGTGCTGTCAAAAAGTTCAACGGAGATTCTGCCCTTTGAGTTCTTCTCAACTTCGGCTTCAAAAAGAGTGGCAGCGACAGCGCGCGGATCGGTGGAATTGGTCGTATAGCCTAATTTTATCTTTGTGGCGGCAGAGGCGTTAAAAAAAAGGAAGAAAACGGACAGGACAAAAAGCACTTTTTTCATAATTTTTCTCCAAAACCGTGAAAAACTCACAGTTTTACAGTGAGTTCATTATAACATTGAAAGTAAAAAACAATCACCGGAATTCAAAAATATTTTCGCGCCGGTATTTCTGCACAATGCAAATAAAACCGATTTCTGCTATAGTTCTGCAATGCACAGAATTTTATTTGTCTGCCACGGAAACATCTGCCGCTCCCCGATGGCAGAAATGGTGATGAAACATCTCGTAAAAAACGCAGAGCGTGAAAAAGATTTTTTTATAGAAAGCGCCGCCTGCCGCACTGACGAAATCGGAAACCCGATGCACCACGGCACGCGCACAAAACTCCTTCAGATGAACGTGCCTTTTACGGATCACCGCGCCCGCCTCATCACCGCGCAGGACTTTTACGCTTACGATCTGATAGTTGCCATGGACGAAGAAAACATGCGCGACCTAAAGCGCCTTTACGGCGCAGCTTATACTCAGAAATGCCGCAAGCTTATGGAATACACCGGCACACACCGCGACGTAGCAGACCCGTGGTACACCGGCAATTTTGACGCCACCTGGGACGACATTTACGCAGGCTGCAGCGCACTGCTGGAAAAACTTTAGAGCCTATGCACTTTTGCAGAACAAAAAAGACTGCAGTTTTTGTTTTTCTCACTCTTTGCGCTGCCTTGAGTGCACACGGCGAGGCGGGCAGCAAAACCTTCAGTTTTTCGCTTGAGCCTTACGCGGGCTACACGAACGGAACACTGGAAGAAATCTTATATTATTCTTCTCCGGCGGACAAAAAAATCAGCCTTCTGGAGTGGGAACGGAAATTTTTTGTTTACGGCGCAGAAGTGAACGCTGTCGTAAAAAACTTCAATCTCGAAGCAAAGGCAGAAACCTCCTTAAAAGACACTCGTTCCGGGCAGATGCGCGACAGCGACTGGCTCAACGAACACGACTTTTCCATGAAGACGACTTACTCCGTCGGGAAAAATTACAGCGCAGACTATTACAGCGCGGAACTAAAGCTTTCGTACGATTTTACCCCCGCACACGGTGTAAAAATAAGTCCGGTTCTTGGCGCGCAGTACGATTACGATTCATTTTACAGACCGAAAGGAGCAGAAGGCTGGTACAGCGACAAAAGCCACCACTGGAACGACCCTTCATCAGAACATTATCCGCGCCACGACGAAAACACCGGCAAAACATACACGCTCGCAGAAATCGACTACTACAGACACAGTTTTTTTACATGGGCAGGCTTAAAGGCAGGTTTTGAACCGTCGCAGAAAATCTCATTTACGGCGCAGGTACTCGTAAGCCCCTTCGTTTACTTCTACAGCCTGGACACGCACTTTGCACAGGACAAAGCCACAAAAGAAATGTACGGAAAACACTCACGCCAGAGGCAGCAGTCATACTTTGCATATTGCAGACTGAACTTAGAAACACAGATAAAAATGACCCGCGCACTTAAGTTAAAACTCGGCTTTGAAACGCTGTTCAACCTAAAAACCGGCAGAGGCGACCGCGCAAACGACTACTATGATGACACCCCGCAAGGTCATTACATAAAAAGCGACCAGAAAACAAGCTCCACAATAAAAAACATAAAACTGACTGCCGGGGTAAAAATCCGCTGCTTTTAGGAATACGGAGCACAATTACAGCCCGCGGCGGGCTTTCCACGGTTTCGCGCAAGTGCGCTCCATTGTTTGCGGAAACGCAAACAACGCCATACGGCGCCGTTCCAATCCCGGCTAGGTTTTGCAGTTAAACTTTTCATCAGCTTTTCGCGCCCATAAAAAAAAGGCCACAGCCTTAAAAGCCGTGACCTTTATTGCAGAAAAAACTTCTGTTTTAGCGAGTGGTTA
>CAVJKK010000152.1:0-4381 GCA_963649855.1 Anaerovoracaceae bacterium | reverse complement strand
ACACAAAATCCGGCAGCGGCAAGACGAAAAACAAGGAGTACAACCGCCGCGTTGAGTTTAATCTGACCAAGTAACCCTAACTTCTGATTTTTACTAGCCTGAATGTCGAGTTTTTGAATTACTGTGTAAATTGTCAGAAAAAGGCGTAGGTAAACACGGTGGTTGAGCCTGTCGAAACCACCAGTACGCTTGATTTCGACAAGCTCAATCGGCGCAATGATGACAGAACCGACCGAGAGCCTTTTTCGGAACATTTTATTTCAAAAACTCGAAGTTAGGGTTAATCAGACTATTTTGTACGGCGTACTCTGTCGAACAGCTGCTGTTTTGTGAGCGTCGTCCAGACCGGGCGTCCGTGCGGACAGTGCGGGTCGGGCAGGGTTAATGCTTCTTTTGCGAGGGATTCTGCTGCCCCGCGGTCTAAAATGTATCCGTCCTTTACTGCTGCCTTGCAGGCGGTCATCGCTGCAACAGAGTAGATGATGTCTTTCGGTTCAAGCATCTTGTCGAGGAGGGCAGAGCGGAGATCCTGCTGAGTGCCTTTCCAGCGTGCCGGAACTGCAGAAAACTCAAAATTGCCGTTTCCCGTATTCTTTCCCGTAAATCCTGCCTGTTTTAAAAAGGTGAGCGCACTTTCAAGATATTTTTCTTCGCTTTCGTCCTGAGTTTTTATGACGTATGGAATCAAAAGAGTCTGCGTTTCAGGCGGGCGCGATAAAAGCCTGTCAAAAATGATTCTTTCGTGGGCTGCGTGCTGGTCGATAAAATAGATTGTGTCGTTTTTCTGCGCAACTAAAAAACAGTTGAGGACAGTGCCGATGTAGGCAAAGCCTTCGGTGTCTGTTTTTGTAAACTGCGGCTCTGCGTCTTTTTCCGTGAACGAAACTCTTTTTTCTTCAACCGCAAGCGTTTTTTTTGAAGGCGCGGTGTCGTAGCTGAAAAACTTTGAGCGGAGGTCGGAAGAACTGCTTTTTGGAAAAGTTGCCGGCGCAGAGCCCGTGCCGAGTGCAAGCGATGCAAGGTTTGAAAGGCTGGCAGAATCCGGTAGTTCTGAAGAAGCCGGCTCTTCAATTTTTTTTATGCCGGCGGTCTGGTTATTTTCGCTGAAGTCAAAGCCCGGGACATTGTTCTGTTCGAGCGCGTCTTTTATCTCAAAATCGCGGGAAGACTTTATTCCGTATGCGCGGAAATATTCCCTCACCGTTGAACTTACGCCGTGGTGCAGGGAGGAACTGTCGCGGAAGCGGACTTCGCGTTTTGCCGGGTGGATGTTGAAATCCACAGTCGACGGGTCAACTTCTGCAAAAAGGGCGGCAACCGGGTGAGTTCCGTTCGGGAAAAATCCCTGACAGCCGTATTCAATCGCCTGCAAAAGTGAATATTCCTGAACGCGTCTTCCGTTTATGTAAGTGAAAATGAGTTTTCTGTCGCTGCGGTAAACTGTCGGTTCTCCGATTACAAGATTGAACTTCCATTCACTGCCTGAGCCTGCCTTTAAAAGCGCAAACTGCTCTGCATTTTCGTTCAGTTCGAGGGCTTTTACGAAGCGTTCCTGCAAAGTTACGCCTTTCGGAAGGTCAAGCCTTAAGACTTTGTCCACCGTAAGCCTGAAAGAAATGTCCGGGCGTGGAAGGGACTTTTCGACGAAGGTTTCGCGGCACATAAGGTTTTCACTTGCCGGGCGTTTTAAGAATCTTCTTCGCGCGGGGTAATTTTCAAAAAGACCTTCGCTCAAGACAATCGTTCCCTGTCCGTTCTGTACGAGCGGAATTTGTTCTAAGACGTGATCGTCCGTAATGCTTGCCTTCATCCTCCAGTTGCCGGAAGAAATTGCAAGCCGGGAAACTGCCGCAATCGAAGCAAGGGCTTCTCCCCTGAACCCGAGAGTGCTCAGATTATTCAAATCAACTGTGTCGGTGATTTTGCTTGTTGCATGGGGGCGCGCACAGTTTGAAAGGTCGTCTTTCGTCATGCCCGAGCCGTTGTCCGAAATGCGGATGCTTTCGATTCCACCGCCGCACAGTTCTACGGAAATTGAATCTGCTCCGCTGTCCACCGCGTTGTCTAAAAGTTCGCGGACGATTGCATTTGGTCTGTCGATTACTTCGCCGGCAGCGATTTTTCTTGCGACGTCTGCGCTCAGCTGCCTTACCGGGCGGCGTTTTTTTTCTTTAGAATCCATCTTACTGTCTTAAGCCCGCAGCCGGAGCACCTGCGCTTCCGCTTTCCGTGTCTGCTCCCGCAAAAAGTTCCATCTGCGGAGGAATTTCCGTTCCTGACGGGCTTTTTTCTGCCTTTACCGGCTGGTTTGTCAGAATCTGGATTTTGCCTTCAATCTTGTCCAGATCGCTTTCGAGGGTTTTTGCAAGCCTGATTCCTTCTTCAAAATCCTTTAGTGCGTCTTCGAGTGAAATGTCCGTGCGTTTTATGTCGTTTGTGAGTGATTCAAGTTTTGCAAGATTTTCTTCAAATGTCATTTCGGTTTCTCCTCTTTAGTTTACCGTTGCGGCAATTTTTCCTTCTGCCGGGTAGATTTCAATTTTTTCGCCTGATTTTACGTCGGCACTGCTTCTGATGATTTTTCCGCTTTCGCTTTTTACCATCGAGTAGCCGCGCGCAAGTATTGTTTTCGGGCTTGCGCCTTCTAAAATCTGAACGCTCTGTGCCAGATAATTCCTCAGAGCCCTGATTTTTTCGTCGAGATTCTGTTTTAACGCCTGCCGTGCATTTTCAAAACGCATGAGGTAAGGCTGTTCAATCGTCCTGAACCGCATTTCCATTGAATCCGGGTTGAACGACTTTATCAGAAGCTTCATCTTTTCAACCTTTGAATTGATGGTTGAAAGCATTTCGTTTTTATAGCCTGCAAGGTCATTTTTTATGTCGATCATCTGCGGAACTGCAATTTCTGCCGCTGCCGATGGGGTCGGTGCCCTCAAATCCGCCGCGTAATCGCACAGCGCCCAGTCAATTTCGTGTCCGACTGCGCTTATTACTGGAATGTGGCTTTGTGCGACTGCCCGCACGACGCTTTCTTCGCTGAACGGAAGCAGGTCTTCTATTGAACCGCCGCCACGACCGACAATCAGCGTGTCCACCATGTCAAAATCGTTTGCCGCTTCAATCTGGCGCACAATCGTTGCTGCCGCTTCGTTTCCCTGAACCACTGCCGGAAAAACAATCACTTCTACTGCCGGATTGCGTCTTTTTGTAATCTGTAAGATGTCGCGGAGGGCTGCCCCCGTGCTGCTCGTTACGACACCGATTCTTTTAGGGAAGAGCGGAATCTTTTTTTTGCGGTTCTGGTCAAAAAGTCCTTCGGCTGCGAGTTTTCGTTTTCGTTCTTCAAGAATCTGAAGGATGTTGCCTTCGCCGGCGATTTCCATCTTTGAAATTATGATCTGATAGTTTCCGCGCGGAGCATAGACAGAAATCGTGCCGGTACAGCGTACTTTCATTCCGTCTTTCGGCGCAAAAGCTAAAGCCATCGCCTTTCCGCGGAACATGACGGCGCTGATTTGAGCATTTTCATCTTTTAGGGTAAAATACAGATGTCCGCTTGAGTTTGGTCTGTAACTTGAAATTTCACCTTCGAGCGTAATATTTACGAAAGAATTTTCGAGTAAATTTTTGATTATGGTCGTTAAATCTGTTACGGAAAAAACTGTATCGGGTGGAAAAAGTTGTGGTGTCATAACTTGGCTCAATTTTATATAATCAGATTATCTTGTTCAACTTTAAAAGCTAAAATCTCCGGGAATTCAAAAAATGAAAAATATCACAGTCCTTTACGCTGCCTTTGAAACTGACCGCCCTTTTGAAAAATCTTTTGATTCGCTCTGTGCCTTTGAAAAAGCCCTGCAGTGGGCGTATTCGCTGGAGGATTCTGTAAAGACGGTAATCCTTACGGATTCAAAAAACTCTGCGAGAATAAAGGATTTTGCGGATTCCTCAAAAACGGTAATCGTTGAAAAAGAAAACTGGACGAACGTTCTTGCTGCGTGTTCCATTGCGACTGCCTGCAAGGCAAATGATGCTGATTTTGCAGTCGTTGCGTGGGGAGACTGTCCTTTCTTAAATAAATCCCTTACGGAAGAAATCATAAAAAATCACGTGGAATACCGCGCCGAATACACGTTTGCAGACGGTTTTGCAGACGGTTTTGCGCCTGTTGCAGTTGACACGGGTGCGGCGTCAATCATAGCTTCCCTTGCAGAAAGTTCCCAAAAAACAGCGGGGGAAAAGCCTTTTTCACGCGACGGACTTTTTGAAATCATGAGCGGAGACATCAATTCCTTTGAAATTGAAACCGTCCTTGCCGACAAAGACTACAGGATGCTGCGCTTTAATTTTGAATGTACGACAAAAGCGGGACTTAAGC
>CAVJKK010000151.1:0-4435 GCA_963649855.1 Anaerovoracaceae bacterium | reverse complement strand
GTAATAATTTGTATTTTCCACCTATGTAATTCAAAGGAGAATCAATGTATTTTCCACCCATAACTTTTTAAGGTTAACATAAAATTCTTTTACTTTCTATATTGGAAATTTTCTAAAATACTGTCTCTGCATTGCGAAGAGACAATATACGTCCCTGCGGGGGTTTTACAATTTACGAAAGTGCGGGATATGGTGTAAATTTATACTGGCTTCTTTGAGGGGGAACGATGAATATTATCGAAAAAACTTTGCTGGAAAATATTAAGAATCAGGATGCGGTGTTTGTTTTTCCGACGGAAATTGCGGCGGAGATGTGGGCTGACCGCGCGATTCTGAGCAGTGAATGTTCTGCGGTGGCGATGGAACGCTTTATGGCGTGGGATAAGTTTAAGGGGGAGGCTGTCCGCAGCGAAAATCAAAATAAAAATTCTGTTCCTTCCATGATGCGCTTTGTTTTTGCTTCAAATCTGATTGAAGAAAATGCGCATAATCCTTTTTTCAAGAATTTAATCTGTCGCGAATATGCCGGCTGTGCGGGTGGGTTCACAAACTGGATTGTTTCAATCCTGCCGAAACTTGCCCTCTGGAAAGAATATTTTGATAAAAGTGACGGTTCTAAAGATGAAGAAGACGAAGATCTTTTGATTCTATACGAAAAATATTCTGCCTTTCTTGCAGAATACGGCTTTTTTGACCCTGCGTGGGAAAAACCTCCTTTTAAAAGCAACGGAAAGCATTATTTCATCTTTTTTCCGGAAATCAACTCGGACTGGGAAGAATATAAAAAAATCCTTGAATCTTCAAAAGAATTCATCTCGCTTATAAACGTTCCTCCGGCGGAAGAAGCGGCTCAGGGTGAAGTCAATTTCTTTAAAAACGCGCGGATTGAAATTAAAAACCTTGCCGGCACTGTCCGCAAAATGCACTCTGAAAACAAGATTGACTGGCAGTCGATGGCGGTGAGCGTTCCTGACATGGATCTATACGGACCTTATCTTGACCGCGAATTTGACCTTCTTGAAATTCCGCACGTTGCAAGATTTTCGCGCCCTCTCAGCAAAACTCCGGCGGGTAATTTTTTTACGCAGGTTCAGGAATGCAACAATTCTAAAAACAGCTTTGAGTCGATAAAAAATCTTCTTTTGAATAATGAACTTCCGTGGAAGGACGGCGAAACTGCACAGAAACTGATTCTCTTCGGGCAGCAGAACCACTGTATCTGCAGTTTTGTTGATTCTGAAAAAAACGAGTTCAAGGACGTCTGGCTTGAATCTTTTGAAGACGTTCAGTTCAGGGATTTTGCGGTTGAAAATTTTTATAAAAATCTGGACTTTTACCTGAAGGGTTTTCAGAAAGCGAAGTCTTTTGCGGAGTTGAGAAAGGCGTATTTTGCTTTCAGAAATTATTTCTTTGACATGACGAAGTGCAGCGAAAAATCAAACAACATTTTGAGCCGCTGTGTTGCAACGCTCGGCGAAATGATTGACCTTGAGCAGAATTTTAAATGCGAGGTTCCTTCGCCGTTCAGTTTTTTTGTCGAACAGCTTGGAAAAACTAAATATCTTGAGCAGGCAAAAACCGGCGGCGTGCAGATTTATCAGTATAAGAATGCTGCGTGTGCTCCGTTTGACTGTCATTTTATCGTGGATTCGAGCCAGAATTCCCTCAGTGTTCTGTACAAGGATTTTGCGTTTTTGAACGAAAGCAAGCGACGTAAACTTTTAAATCGTGAAGAAACGAACGTAAGCGACAAATTCGTGCAGCTCTATCAGCTGAACAGTTTGAAAAATCCCGCATATTTTACCTGTGCCGAAAAAACGATTGATGGTTATTCCCAGCCGGTGAGCTATTTAAAAGTGAATAATCTTTCAAAAGAAACGGACGAAGAAAAACTTTTTCCTCACAACGCGTATAATCCGGAGCGCAGGTGGTTCAGCGGTGAAAATGGTGCGGAATTCCCGAAACAGATTGCGGAAGTTCAGTCCGTCAGTTTTGAAAACTGGCTTGAGCTGCAGAAAAAAGAAGATTCTGCGGGTCAAAAGGCGTGTGACCTTGTAAATTCTCTTGGCTTAAAAAAGGACGAAAACGGCAACGCTGAGCCTGTCTGGGTTTCTGCGAGTTCGCTGAGGAAATTCTACGACTGTCCGCGAAAATGGCTTTTTGATTCTAAAAACCTCAAGCTCAAGGAAAAAGATGACGCTGCAGTTTTGATTGACCAGTATGCGAGCGGAAATCTGTACCACAAAATCATGGAGATTTACTGTCAGTCGCTTTTGAAGAACGATTTTCCGGTGGAAATCAACATTGAAAATCCTGACGTAAAAAAACTTGACGACAAATATGTCGAAATCTTAAGAAATGCAGTCGATGAAGCCATCGTTTTTGACGGAAAAGGCAGCGACAAAAACTGTTATTTGAAAAAAGAGCTCTTAAAGACCACGAAAAAAACAGTCTACGACACGATTTATCGGTTTGTGGTTTATTTTTCGACGGTTTTTAACGGCTGCAACGTGATAAAAACGGAAGGCACTTTGCGGTATGAAGACAAAGACCTGAATTACGTTTTTGACGGACGGCTTGACTGTCTTTTGCAGAGCAAGGAAAGCGGTCAGTATTTTCTTGTTGATTTTAAGAATTCAAGCTCGGCGATTCCCTCTAAGAATCTTTATTTTGACGAGGAAAACTACAATCAGCAGAAAAATGATGCGGGAGGAGAAATTCCTCTTGAAGAGCAGGATTTGATGGATTTTCAGATTCCGTCTTACGTTTTTCTGCTTGAAAAACAGGAAAACATCATCGTAAAAAATGCAGCGTTTATTCCCTTCAAACTTGATAAAAATGTTGTGCCGGTTTTCGGGGAGGAGCTGGGAAGGCGTGCTACTTCAAGGAAGGAAATTGAAAATTACGATGACTTCAAGGTGAATGTTTCCAAAACACTGGAGTGCGTTCAGAATTATGTGCAGAAAATTCAGGCGGGAGATTTCAGTCTGAATCCGAAAGTTCAGAATTTTGAAAAATGCATTTCGTGCGATTTTAATTCAATCTGCAGAAAAACTTTTAACGTTTCTAAAAAAAATAACGATTAACGGAGATTTTTATGGCTGACGAAAAAAAAATGCTGCCGGAACAGCAGGCGGCAATAGATTCAATTAAAAATACTGTAGTTGCGGCGGGTGCCGGCTCAGGAAAAACAACTGTACTTTCTTTTCGCTTTTTGAATTTGATTCAAAAACATCACTTTAACGTTGACGAAATCCTTACGCTCACCTTTACGAACAAGGCGACGGTCGAAATGTCTTCGCGCATTTACGGCGTCCTTAAAAAGTCTGCACCTGAACAGGCAGCCGATTTTTACAAGGCAAACATAAAAACGCTGGACAGTTACTGTAATTCTGTCGCGAAACTCGGCTGCCGCTTTTATGGAATCAGTCCGGATTTTGTGCAGGACAAGGATAAGGTTGAAGCGCAGATTAAGGCAAAAGCCCTGCCCTTCCTTCTTGAGCACAGAAATAATCCGTCTTTGAAAAGTTTTTTAAAAGTTCAGGATTATGAAAAAGTTGCGGATGAACTTTTCATTCAGCCGATTCTGGCACATTCAAAAATTGCAGAACCGATTGATTTCCGCGGAGATTTTGCAGGACAGTGCGTTGTAGTTCAGAAAGAATGGAAAAAAGCGGTTGCAAAAATGCAGGACGCTCTGGAAGGAATCATTCGTTATGATTCAGAGTTTAACGGCAACAAAGATACCAAAACTTACCTGCAGTATTTGAAAATGTCGGAACTTGCGCGGAAAATTTCTCCCGTTGATTTGTCTCTTGAGCAGATTCAAAACGGTGAATTCAATCATATAGAAACGTACATCGATAATCTTGCCCGGCTGAAATTTGATAAACCAAAAGCAAAAGATGATGCGTCTGAGTTAGTAAAAGAGTACATTCTGGCTTTTAGGGATTTACAGCCGGAGATTCTTAAACTCGGAAATTTTGTTTATGGCGTTCAGTTTTTAGACGAACTTTTTCCGCTTCTTGAAGAATTCCAGCAGATGGTAATGGACATAAAACGCAGTTCAAACTGTCTTACTTTTGCGGATGTTTCAAATATGGCACTCTGCATTCTTCGCGATCATCCTGAAATCCGCGCACTTGAAAAACAGAAGTACAAGGCGATTATGATTGATGAATTTCAGGACAACAACCAGGAACAGCGGGACATGCTTTTTCTCCTTGCAGAAAAAAAAGAGCGCATGGAAAAAGGCGTTCCTTCTGTTGAAGAACTTGAGCCTGAAAAGCTTTTCTTTGTCGGTGATGAAAAACAGAGCATTTACCGTTTCCGCGGGGCTGATGTTGAAGTTTTCAATAATCTTTCAAAAGATTTTGCGGGCGGAAATTTGCAGATGTTTACGAATCACCGCTCCCACCCCACTTTGATTGCTGCC
>CAVJKK010000150.1:0-4447 GCA_963649855.1 Anaerovoracaceae bacterium | reverse complement strand
ACTCCTGTTCCCTTGTCAACGGAAGCCGCTCTTTTTTCATCAATGCTTCGATGTAGTCATTTGTTTTGTATTTGTCACTGACGCCAGGTATTGATATATCAGCCATGTTGCATTTCCTAAGTAGATGTGAATAAAATCACAGAAATTCAAAAAATTGAGGAAAAATGATTAAATCATTTCGTCAAACAATACTCCGATTGCTTTTCTGATTCTGACCTTTAATTTTTGAATGTCCTCTGAAGGAATCTGTTTTACTACTCTGTCTGTTTTTGAGTCTAAAACAGTTACAACGACCTGATTCAATTCCTTGTTTACGGAAAATTGAACTTTTCTACCTGATACGACATCCGAAAGTTTCTGCAGCTGCCGGACATCTTCCTGTAACTGGGCATTTTTGTCGGAAATATTCTGAACCACTTGAGCAGCGTCTGCCATAGGCACTTTCACTTCCGGGTGAGCCTGAAGTTTTGCTGTAGAAGTTGCTGCGGAGTTTGCTGATAAGCGGCCATCCATTGCCGGCTGCCCGATTGAACTGATAGTCATGGGGCTTTCCTCCTGAAAAATAAAAGAAAGAAGAAGGAGGGCGCACTCCCTCTTCTTTACGCTTTTATAAAACTAAAAGATAACATCCAGAAATCTCTTAAATTATGAAAGCGGTTTTGCTATCTGAGCAATGCAAGTACGTTCTGTGACTGGCTGTTAGCCTGTGCGAGCATTGCTGTACCAGTCTGTGAAAGGATCTGGTTTTTCGTGTATTCAACCATTTCAGAAGCCATGTCTGTATCACGGATACGTGATTCAGCAGCCTGAAGGTTTTCAGCAGCTACGCCAATGCCGTTAGAAGCCATTTCAAAGCGGTTCTGGTAAGCACCAAGGTCTGCACGCTGTTTTGAAACTGTCAAAAGAGCGTTGTCAACTGATGCAATAGCCATGTTAGCCTTGTCCGGAGAGTCGATTCCGATCTGTTCGTCTGAACCCTGAGCTCCCTTGAGACCAAGTGCCTGAGCTGTCATAGTGCCAATATATACACGAGCGTTCTGGTCAACATTTGCACCAATCTGGAACTGCATAACGCGTCCTGATACAGAATCTGAAGCAAAAGCACCAGTAAGAGTATTCATACCGTTGAACTGAGCCTGAGAAGCGATGCGGTCTACTTCTGCAACGAGCTGAGAAACTTCAACCTGAATCTGCATGCGGTCTTCATCGCTGTAGATACCGTTTGCTGACTGAACAGCAAGTTCGCGGATTCTCTGAAGAATATCAGTTGTTTCCTGCAAGTAACCTTCTGTAGACTGAATGAAAGAAACACCATTCTGAATGTTTCTGTTAGCCTGATTCAATCCACGAATCTGGCTTCTCATTTTTTCAGATACTGCCAGTCCTGAAGCGTCGTCACCAGCTTTATTGATGCGCTGACCTGAACTGAGTTTTTCGATGTTTGTCTGCAGCTGTTCGTTAGAAACTCCCAGTGTGCGGTTTGAGTACATCGAACTCATGTTGTGATTAATAACCATATTTGTTGCCCTCCATGCAAAGAAACTTTACGACATCGTGCCGTAAGTCCTGCCTTTTGTGCGGGTTGCAGACGGTTTGCGCCCCCTTCTGCAGTTTTAGCCCCTTCAGCAGGAACTGTTATTCGCATCCTTGTATATGCAAAATAACCGCCCATGCTGTCACAAAGTCATGGAAAGCATATTTCAAAGAACAGTGCATTTTCTAAACAAAATGCAGAACGAAGTTCGTGTTTCTTTTAAAACTAAAACCTCGCTCACGTTCAATTATAGCAAAAAAAATTACTAAATCAAATTCAGAATTGAATAAAAGAGTGTTTTTTTGATGAGAATTTTTTCTGGCAGGGCATGGCAAAAAACACCGCGAATTTACAGAAAACCCCGGAGGGTCTTCTGTAAATTAATAAACTTCACTATCTGAGCAGAGACAGTACATTCTGAGACTGAGAGTTTGCCTGAGCAAGCATAGCAGTTCCAGCCTGTGTGAGTACCTGGTTCTTCGTGAATTCAACCATCTGTGCAGCCATGTCTGTATCGCGGATGCGAGATTCAGAAGCCTGCATGTTTTCAGCTGAAATATCAAGACCACGAACTGCATATTCCATGCGGTTCTGGTATCCGCCGAGGTCTGCTCTCTGTTTGTTGATCTTTTTAAGAGCTTCGTCGATAGTTCCGATTGCGCGGTTGGCCAAATCAGGAGCTGCCAGGCTTATTGGAGTTTCAGTACCGATTTCGCGGATTCCGAGAGCTTCAGAAGTCATTGTTCCGATGTAAACCTGCATGCGCTGATCCATGTTAGCACCAATGTGGAACCACATAGAACCAGTAACAGTGTTTTCACCAGTAGAAGCAGCAAAGCGTCCTGTGAGCATGTTCATACCGTTGAACTGTGCTGCAGAAGCGATGCGGTCTACTTCAGCAACGAGCTGAGAAACTTCAACCTGAATCTGCATACGGTCTTCATCACTGTAGATACCGTTAGATGCCTGAACAGCAAGTTCGCGGATACGCTGCATGATGTCTGTAGTTTCCTGCAGATAACCTTCTGTTACCTGAATGAAACTGATACCGTTCTGAGCGTTCTGTGAAGCCTGGTTCAAGCCACGAATCTGACTGCGCATCTTTTCAGATACTGCAAGTCCGGAAGCATCATCACCTGCGCGATTGATTCTTTCGCCAGATGAAAGTTTTTCCATATCTTTCTGAAGACCTGAATTTGTAACTCCTAACTGTCTGTTAGAGTACAGAGCTGACATGTTGTGGTTAATGACCATAATTTTTTCCTCCATGGAAAAGTTAGTCCAAAATCCTTTCTGGACAGTTGTAAAAGGAAACTTCTGCATTACAAGGCTACATCCATTTCCTTTTACATTGACTCGTTCAGACGCTCTCTTCTACGAAGTTGAAACGCCCGTAACTCGTCCTTATGAGTGTCGGCATTAAACCACTAAAACTTTATCAAAAAAGGGAGATTTTTTTTTATTTTTTTTTGTTAAAGACTGTTCAAGATATTTGCGATTGCCCGCGCTGCTTTTCCACGGTGGGAAATTCTGTTTTTTTCTTCTGCACTCAATTCTGCGACTGTCTTTTTGTATTCAGGCAGATAGACAATCGGGTCGTAGCCGAAGCCGCCCGTTCCGGACTGTTTTGAAATGTCGCTGATGAGTTCGCCTTCAAATGTTTCCTGGGCTATGAAAAAGCGTTCATCGTTTAAGTAAAGAACCATTGCACAGGCGTAAAAACAGCTTCTGTCCTTTGCTTTTGTGTCATTGAGCTGCTTTATGAGACATTCATTCTGTTCTGCCTGCGGCATTTTGTGTCCGTCCGGGTAGCCCTGCATGAAATCAGGACCTGCATAGCGGGAAGTGTAGATTCCGGGCTTGTTGCCGAGCGCCCTTACACAAATCCCGGAGTCGTCTGCAATTACAGGTTCGTGGACGAGGGCATAAAGCGCCCGTGCTTTTATGAGTGAGTTTTCATAGAATGTTGAACCCGTTTCTTCAGGATTAAAATCGATTCCGGCATCGGCAGGAATTAAAATTTCGTAGTCAGGTAAAATTTCCTGCATTTCTTTCTGTTTGTGTCTGTTTCCAGAGGCTAAAAATAATTTCATAGAAAGACAATATAATCAAAACAACTGCGGAATTCAATAAAGTCCACAGCACTGAAAATCATTCTTCCGTGTCGTTGTTTCCGCGGCTTAAATCCGGCTTTTCGATGAACGGGAGCATGCTTCGTGGCGATTTGTGATTAAGATAAAAATAGACTTTGCGAAGCGGCATTCCCGTAGTGTCTGCTATCTGCACTGTCGACGGCGATATTTTGAAGCGGTTTTTGAGGGTTTCGTTCAGGCTTTTCCAGGTTTCTGTCTGCGAGTCGTACTGATGACGGATTTTCTGGTTAAAGCGCGTGTCTTCGTCCGTATTCGTAAGTTCGTAAAGTGCCCTTTTGTGAAAAAAGAAAGCACGGTCACGGCTGGTTATCAGTTCGTTGCGGCGTTCGTATTTTTCCCTGGTTGCAAGCCGTAAGCCTTCGATTTGCCTGGAAAAGTCTTTAAGTTCCATTCCGATAAACTCTGAAACTCTGTTTATGATGTGTGAATCAATTTCGTTGCACGCCTTGCACGCGCAGAGGTGAATGTAATTCTGCAGAACTTCGCGGCTTTTAGGTTTTGACGTGACGAGTTTTCGCTTTATGTCCTCGTATTTTTTCTGAGAATCAAGAAAACTTTCCATGTCGATTTTGTTTTCGTTTTCTTTTGATTCGTAGGCAAGAAAAATCTGATCGCGCAGACAGTTTTCACTTGAAAATTTCCGTGCCTCTTTTCTGCGCCAGTTCCGTACATATTTTTGAAGGCAGACTCCCAGAAAGAATTCAAAGTGAACGGTATTTTTCTGATATTTTTTTACGAAACCTATGAAACGGTCTGAAAC
>CAVJKK010000149.1:0-4473 GCA_963649855.1 Anaerovoracaceae bacterium | reverse complement strand
GTCGGGAACGCTACATAAAAGAAATTCGTCCTTTTTACGAAAGTGACCTCATAAAAGTAATTACTGGAATCCGCAGATGTGGAAAATCCGTTGTGCTGGAACAAGTTAAAAATGAACTGGCACAGCAGGGCAAAAACATAATTCACCTTAATTTTGAAATGCGGTCAGTTTCTTTAAAAATCAAAAATGACCAGGAACTTATTGCCTTTATTGATGATGAGCGAAAATCTAAGCCGGACGAAAAATGGTACGTCTTTCTTGATGAAATCCAGACTGTAGAAAACTGGAATCTGGCTTGTAAATCTTTGCGACTGGAAAATATTTCGCTATTTATAACTGGATCAAATTCAAAACTGCTTTCAAAGGAATTTACAAAAGAACTTAGCGGTCGTTACGTTGCTTTTTCAATCCGTCCTTTTGTGTATAAAGAAATTCAGGAATATGCAAAAGAACTTGGTAAGGAAGTTTCTATAAATGATTATTTGATTTACGGCGGTTTTCCAAAACGTTTTGAATTTCCTGATACTGATTCTATGCTCCGCTATTTAAATGACCTTGACCAGACGATTGTCTTAAACGATATAATCAACCGCTATAAAATCCGCAAAACTGAACTTTTTACAAAACTTGTGGATTTTGTACTTATTTCAAACGCCAGAATATTCAGTTCGAATTCTGTTCACAATTATTTAAAAGCTCAGAAAATGGAATGTTCAGTAAATACTGTGATGAAATATCTGGATTATCTTGAGGAAGCTTATGTAATCCGAAAAATTCCCCAATACTCAGAAAAAGCGAAAAAAAAGCTGGATTTTTATACAAAACTTTATGATGAAGATGTGGCTTTTAATTCAATCCGGCAGGCAAACGGCAGATTTGACCTTACCCACAATCTGGAAAATGTGGTTTTTAATGAACTGATTTTTATGGGTTACAGGGTGAACGTTGTAAACGTTAAGGGAAAAGAAATTGATTTTTTAGCCGCAAAAAATAATCAGGAATATTTAATTCAGGTGGCTTACAGCGTAGTAGAAGATTCTACTTATGAGCGGGAGTTTGCTCCTTTTAATATGACTGATAACAGCCGTAAAAAAATTCTTATCACAAATGACGAAAATGATTTTTCTACCAGCACGGTGCAGCACATAAAACTAAAGGATTTTTTGCAGATGACGGATTTTACTCTTTCCGGCAGATAATAGCAAAAAAAGTCTATTTATATTAAACTTGGCGGTATGAAGATTTTTAAGTTGGGCGAAGATGTGCTCCGCCAGAAGTGCGTGCCTGTTGATCCGTCGGAAATCAACGACGAAATGCGCGCTCTTTTTAACGAAATGTTTGACACTATGGACGAAGCGCAGGGCGTTGGTCTTGCCGCTCCGCAGATTGGAATTTCTAAGCGTTTTTTTGTAATCACGGTTGAAGACAACGTGCGCCGTGTTTTTGTAAATCCGCAGATTGTTTTTACGAGTAACGATTTGTGCGATTACGAAGAAGGCTGTCTTTCGCTTCCGGGTTTTGAAGAAAATATCAAGCGTCCTTCTAAAGTTACGGTTTCTGCCTTGAACGAGTTCGGCAAACCTTTCACTCTTGAAGCCGATGGTCTTCTTGCACGCTGCATTCAGCACGAAAATGACCACCTTGACGGCATCGTCTACATTGACCGCGGCGACCCCGAATTCGCGGCAAAAGTTACCGCTCAGATGAAAAAGCGCCTCGAACGCGCTCAGAAAAAAGAAGCCGAAAAAGCAAGAAAAGCCGCCTCAATTGCCGCAAAACTTGCAGCAAAAAAGAACAGGTAACAGATGAAAATTTTATATGCCGGTTCGCCTGTGGCTTCTGCCCTCGTGCTCAAAAATCTTATTGCGTTCTGTAACTCTGACGAAGGAAAGGCTCTCGACATTCAGCTTGCCGGAGTTCTTACAAATCCGCCGTCGGCACGCGGACGCAAAAAGGATCTCATTCCTACGGAAGTTGCCGCTGCTGCTAAAGAAAATAATCTTCCTCTGCTCGAATTTGAGCATCTTACCGCAGAAAGCCGGTCTGCCGTTGCGCCTCTTGGCGCGGAGCTTCTCGTGTCTTTTGATTACGGGCGGATTTTCGGTCCTAAATTTCTTTCGCTTTTTGCACTCGGCGGAATAAACCTTCATCCTTCTGCCTTACCAAGACATCGTGGCTGTACTCCGGTTCCGGCGTGCATTCTTGCGGGCGAAAAAGAACTTGGAATTACCGTGCAGAAACTTGCCTTAAAGACTGATGAAGGCGACATCCTTGCGCAGAGTTTTATTGCGCTCGACGGAACTGAAACGACGCAGAGTCTCATGGACGGCGACGGAAAATCAAGTCCGGTTGTAGAAAAGGGCAGTGAACTTTTAATTTCCGTGCTGAAAAATTACGCGGCGGGAAAGACTGAAGGCACTGCACAGACCGGCGAAAGCGATTACACTCCGTTCTTAAAAAAAGAAGACGGTCTGATTGACTGGAAGCTCTGTGCTCAAGAAATCGACAGAAGAATCAGGGCGTTTACACCGTGGCCGCTGTGTTATACGGGCTTTAACGGCGTAAAACTTACGGTTTTGAAGGCTGTTCCAGGCACGGAAGAAAACAATGCGTTTGCCGGCGATGCACAGCCCGGAACTGTCCTTCCTTACAGAAAGAATGTCGGAATTGAAATCGTCTGCGGAAATAAAACCGTGCTTGTTGCAAAACAGCTGCAGCTGCAGGGTAAAAACGCGATGGACTATAAAAGTTTTATGAACGGTGCAAGGAATTTTACTGGCACTGTTCTGAATGATAAACTCTAAACCGCGTCAGGAACATGGCGGGGACGCCCAAAGGGGAATAAAAATGGATAACGGTAAAAAACAATTTTTTTCTAGAATCTGGCAGAAAATCAGGGATTTTAACATTCAGGATTGCCGCGTGAGTTTTGTGAACGGCATGGAAAGTCTGCAGGCAAACGGAAAGGCGCTTTTTGTAACGGTCATCCTTGCGGTGATTGTGATGCTGCTGGTGTGCCTTGCGGTGTTTTTTGGAACTGTAAGAAGCCCTGAAAAAGTTCTTGTTCCGCAGGTTGAAGGAAAGGATTTGACTCAGGCACTTCTTGAAATGCAGGTTAAGGAACTCTATCCGAAAATCCAGCTCAGATATGATGAACAGCCGTCTGGAACAGTTCTTGCGCAATCTCCGGATGCGGGGGCAATCGTAAAGGGAGGCACTCGCGTAAATCTTACCGTCAGCCGTGGTGCAATTGTTTCTGAAGTTGGAAATTACATCGGCAAAAAATACGATGACCTTAAAATTGACTTGACCACGATGTTCACGGGTTCGCGGGTGCTCATCGTGCTTGCTGATCCGGTTTACAAGGCGAGCGTTGAAGATCCGGGCACGATTCTTGAGCAGGATCCGCCGGAAGGAACAAAGATTTCAGATCCTGTAACGCTGAATGTAATCGTAAGTAGTGGTTCTAATTTTGCAAACACTGCCGTTCCGCACTTTATCGGGCGTTCCGTAAAGGAAATGCTTGCAATGCTGCCGAATCTCCGCGTCGTGCTTGATTTTACGGCGCATAAGGCGGCTTCAGGCGAAAAAGAAGATGCGGTTGTGAGCCAGCAGACTTTTGAAGATGCGTACATTCCGAATTATACGCGCATGACGGTTGATATGGCTTTCCCTGTAAAACCTGAAAACGACCTTATCTACGGCATTTTTGAAACAGATCTTGCGCAGTTCCCGTATCCGGTTGCGATGACGGTTGAATGTATCGAAAGCAACGGACAGCGTTATCAGCTTGCTTCGCTGAGCCACACGGGCGGACATTTTTCAATTCCGTATGCGGTTTCTGAAGGCAGCGAACTTATTCTGCGCGTTGCGGACAAAATTGCAGAACGGATTACTGTGAATAATTAAGGGGCTTAAAAATGGCAAAATCTCTGGTTTGTCTTTGTCTTTCGGGAAAAACTCTTGCGGAAGATGTTGCAATCGTAAAAAAATACAGGAATTTTATTGATGTTGTCGAACTTCGCGTTGATTTTCTTGAACAGGACGAACGTTTGAGAATCCGCGAGTTTCCGGCAATGATTGACGTGCCTGCAATCCTCACGATCCGGCGCAAGATTGACGGCGGACAGTATGTTGAAGGCGAGTCTGCCCGCACCATGCTTTATGCGCGCGGACTTGCGTTTGCAGAAGAAGACCCGAGAAAGAATTTTGCCTACGTTGATTTTGAAGAAGATTTCCATATTCCGAGTCTGGAAGATGCGGCTCAGGCGTTCGGCACGAGAATCATCCGTTCGTACCACAACATGACTGAACCGGTCGAAGACATCGAAGCGAAAATCGCGCAGTTGAGGCAGAATTCAAACGAGATTCCGAAGATTGCGTTCATGCCGCACAGACTTTCTGACGTTACGAAGGTTTTCTGTGATGCAGCAAAATGGAAGGATTCTGAACAGATCATCTGTGCAATGGGAC
>CAVJKK010000148.1:0-4485 GCA_963649855.1 Anaerovoracaceae bacterium | reverse complement strand
AAGTTATGGTTACTAAAATAACTAACCGTTATTTGAAAATAAAGATAAATTATAAAAATAAAATCAGAATATGTTATAATAAAAGTGGTTTTTACAGGCAAAAACTGTAAAGCAAAAAAGTCTGGAGTATTTAAAAATGAGTGATCAGGAACTGGATCCAACAATTGCAGCACTGCTTACAGAATCTCAGGATTCTTCTGGGAATGCGGGCGATTCGTTCGGACAGATTGAAGTTCAGGACGTTGACATTTCAATCCAAAAGACAAAAGAAAAGATGATTGCTGCCGTAAACGAAAAGAACAAAGTCGATTTGTCGGTAACTTCTTTTGCTCCTATTACAAAATTTCTTGAAGACCAGCCGTGTCCGTATTTTAATGACCCGGCTTACTATAAAGTCTGCCTTACGGGCGAAGGCTCAGCGGCTCAGCGCGTTCATCAGGTGCTTTCAAAATACCTTACATGCACAGATCCGAAAGACCGCACGGTTTACAGACAGCAGATGGTCACGGCGTACTGGGAACTCATTCACACCATGGCGCCGAAGATGTCAGACTTTTCGCTGCCGAAGGCAAAAAGAATGATGATGCGTTTCGGCGTCGTGCTGCCTTCACTTTTTACTCCCGAACAGAAAGAACTTTTTTCAAAAGTAATCCTCGACAACAACACGAATGAACCGGTCTATTACATGGACGAATGGTTCAAGGAAATCGCAAGCGGGCGCCTTACCCTCTCGGCAACGGATGAAGTCCGTGTAAAGAAAAACCCGAATGACGGCGGCTCGGCAGAACAGCAGCATCTCATGCAGTTGAAAAGCAAGAACGACGGAAAGATGCAGAGTTCAGAAAGTTTCGTAAATGCAAAGGAAAGCGAACGCCAGATGATGGAAACGGAACTCAAGAACCGCGTAAACGCCCTATGTGAACATTCTGCGATGATTGGAATGGAACCGCATAAGATGCCGTATACGGAAATGCAGAAAAAACTTTTCGGAGAAATACAGGATCGCCTTCGTGCACTGCAGAAGAATGACAAGGAACTTTCCGGCTATTTAAAGGAACTGGAAGAAGCCCGCTCTGTTTCAAGTTCACTTGAAGCAAAACTCGCAAACGGACCTTCAACAATCGAAGTAAGCAAGGGCGACATCGATACCGAATTCAACACAGTGCGCCAGATGGCAAAGATGACGGTCGGCAGACAGGGCAACCAGTTCCCTGTATTTACGCGAGAGTTCTACCACAGCACGCCGAAAGGAACGGGTTTCCGCGAGAACGTCTTAAGCATCATGGCGTGGATAGAAGAAAACGACCCGGGAGCGTTCTGCCGTATTCACAAGAATACACCGCACAGAATTGTACCTTATGTTCTTTTAGTTCCGACTTATGGAGATTTCGGCTTCTGCTGGGAACCGTTTGACCGCTACAACCGCATTACAAGCCGCGGAAGAATCGTAGTTCCGATGTACCCGAGGGATCTGAAAATCAGTCTTTTGATGGCAGTTGCAGATTTGAGATGGCAGGTCGCAAAGGAAAAGGCTTCCTACTACTGGATGGAAGAAGGCTTGACCGGTCAGTATTATCAGTGGATAGAAAGCCAGAAATTAAAGGGAGACTTGAAGTCTTACTTTATTTCGGATTATGTTCTGTGGATGACAAAAGAAGTTGACGGCGTACAGCGTATGGACAAAGACCTGCGCGCAATCTTCTGGCGTTTCGTTCCGTTCAATCAGAAAAAGAAGGACGAACTCAAGAAACGTTCAGTTGTCTATCAGGAATTATACCAGAGGGATATTAACCGCAGCATGAGCGACGGTTATTGATATAAATAGAACTGAAAAGCACTGTGGCTGAGGTCTGCAAAGGAGCAGGTCAGGGAGGACAGTCCAGTGCAAGGTCAGGAGTCGGCTAACAGGGTAAAAACACTGCGCCGATTGAGCGAGTCGAAATCAAGCATACTGGTAGTTTCGACAGACTCAACCAGCGTGTTTCGCAGTCTTTTAGACAACTCCGGGTATCATTTTAGTCTTACAGTAAGGTGAAGTTGCAATGAAAACCCAGGATATAGATTCATTCAGTTATAACGGAAAAAATTACAGCCTCCTCTCGCGTACTTTTCAGGATGCGTTCTATGCATTCGGACTTTTTACGCTGCGTTATTACCCTCAGGAAAAACTTCTGATTGTTTCCGACAAATTTGCAGAGTTCTTCCATATTCAGAAAGTATTTTCAAACATGCCGTCTGGTTTTTCAGACGTTTTCCTTATTGAATCAGAAAAAGAGCACTTCAAGGCTTTCATTGAAAAGCTGGAAAAAGGTGAGCCGAAGATATTCGATTTCTTTGAAATGAAGAATGGACACACCTGCCGCCTTACCCTCGTAGTCTGTGACCACACGAAGGACGGTACGCCGCTTACGACAATCGGACTTCTCGAAGACGTAGAAGACGAGCGCCTTCACGATAAGATGTTCAAGGCTTTGGGGCGGGATTTTGGAAGCGTATACTGCGTAGATGCAGAAACTGGATTTGTACGCCCTTTCAGAATCAGCGATGAAATAGAACAGGAATACGGTGAAAAAATCCATTCAGTTCCGGACTACAACACCCTCATAACGACTTATATTAAAAACACCGTTCTCGAAGACGAACAGGCAGAGATGTCTAAAATCTGTAACATTAAGAACATAGAATCAGTATTTAAAGACGGAAGCATCTTCCTGCACGACTACCGCGGAAGACGCAACGGAAAGTTAATCTACTGCCGCATGAAGATAGCCAATATATCAAAAGGCGATAAGTTCACAGACTTCATGATTGCCTTTTCAGACATGACAAAAACAAAGACCTGCGAAATTGAACGCCTTGCATTCATTGACCCGGTAACGGAAGGCAACAACTACAATTATTTTAAGCGCAAGGTTCTTGAAATCGGAAAGCCGGGATATTTTGTTTCGATGGACATTCACCAGTTCAAGACAATCAATCAGATTTGCGGAGTTCAGGCAGGAGACGACATCTTAAAGGAAATCTGGAAGACGCTCATAAGGTATGTAAAAAAGTCAGATGTCTGCGCCCGCGTAAATGCCGATCACTTTATAGTTTACGCATACGAATCTTCAAAAGCAGAAATCATAAAGATTGCGGAACGGCTCTCTACCGCGATGACCCTTCTTTCCCTAAAACTCCGCAGCCCGAGAATAAATCCTTATTTTGGAATAGCAAAGTGGGATATTTCAAAGAAGATTGAAGAAGTCTACAGTTATACGACGTTTGCAAAGCACAACGCAAAAGCAGGAAATGGCTCGCTTAACTACCAGTTCTATTCAGAAGAAGAAAGCAACCGCATAACCGAACAGAAGACGATGGAAGACAACTTTGCCGAAGCCATAATGAACGACAACTTTAAGGTATGGTTCCAGCCGAAGGTAGACCCGATAACAGAAAAAATCGTTGGGGCAGAAGCCTTAGTGCGCTGGCAGCTCAAGACCGGAGACTTTTTGCCGCCGGGAAAGTTTATTCCTGTATTTGAAAAAGACGGTCTTATCCGCATCCTTGATGAATACATCTTTGCGACGGTCTGCCATTTTATAAAAAAGCGTCTGGAAAACGGGCAGAAAGTGATTCCGATTTCCGTAAACCTTTCGCGCGCAAGCATCTGTTACGAAGGAATTGCAGAACAGTACGCAAAAATCGTGCAGTCGATGGGGATAGATGCAAAATACGTTCCGATTGAAATTACGGAATCTGCCGCCGCGAGCAATACGTCTGTGCTGGAACTTTCAAACAAGTTCCGGCAGAACGGCTTTGCCCTGTGCATGGACGATTTTGGAACGGGCTATTCTTCAATGTCGCTTCTGAGCATACTTCCGTTTGAAAACATCAAGCTGGACAAGTCGTTGATAGACGGAATCGGCGACACGAACGGATTCAAACTCATAAAACACATCATTGCACTCTCAAAAGACATGGGACTGACAATCACCGCCGAAGGCGTAGAGCACGAAGAACAGAAAAACACGCTGCTTTCCTTAAAGTGCGACAACATCCAGGGCTTCTACTACAAACCCCCGCTGCCAGAGCAGGAATTTGTAAAACTGCTGTAGGAGTAGAATTACTAAAATGTCATGCTGAATTTAGTTCCGCATCCTTTTTACTGTGAGATTCCGGAGCAAGTCCAGAATGACATTTTTTTTAATACAGTACGGATGAGTGATAAAATTTAGGCGAATGAGTGACAAAATTTAGGCGAATGAGTGACAAAATTTAGGCGGATGAGCGATAGAATTTAGGCGGATGAGTGTCAAAATTTAGGCGAATGAGCAACAAAATTTAGACGGATGAGCGTCAGAATTTAGACGGATGAGCGACAAAATTTAGACGGATGAGCGTCGTAATATAGGCGGGATTGCAATCGCCGATAACGTAATACAAAATAATCTCTCTCATAGCGTGATAGATATAAAAATAAGTGTAAAATTATCTGTTTTATGG
>CAVJKK010000147.1:0-4564 GCA_963649855.1 Anaerovoracaceae bacterium | reverse complement strand
ACAGAAAAAAGACGGTGAACACAAGACGAGAATTATTGCAGTTACCAGCGGAAAAGGCGGGGTCGGCAAAACCAACATGGCTGTAAACATGGCAATCGCCTATGCTCAGCTCGGAAAAAAAGTAATTCTGATTGACGGTGACCTTGGTATGGCGAACGTCAACGTACTTCTGAACATAGTTCCGCAGTACAATCTGATGCAGGTAATCAACAAGCAGAAGACAATGTCGGAAATCATCCTTGATACTGAAGTCGGGATCAAATTTATTGCCGGCGCAAACGGATTTTCAAAAATTGCAAATCTTTCAGTTGAAGAACTCGATTACTTTGCAAAACAGTTCGCTCAGCTTGGAAATGCGGACATCATCATAATCGATACGGGCGCGGGAATTGCAAACAACGTACTTCAGTTTGTAGCCGCTGCCGATGAAGTTTTTGTCGTTACAACCCCGGAACCGACTGCAATCACAGACGCCTACGGAATGATAAAAATCATCACCACGGAATTAAATGACAGAAACATCAACATAAAGCTTCTCGTAAACCGCGTTCACTCAGCGGAAGAAGGAAAGAAAATCTCGGACAGAATCATTACGATTGTAGGGCAGTTCCTGAATTACAAGGTTGATTACATCGGTTTTGTCTATGATGATTCTGTAGTTTCCGCTTCTGTAATCCGTCAGAAGCCTTTTATGGTCGTAAATCCAACTTCAAAACCGGCACAGTGCATAAAACACATTGTCGGCCGCATTGAAAAAACGGATTTAAGTTCAAATGAAGGAGTTTCAAGCTTCTTGAAGAAGTTTTTGCGTAAAAAGTAGGACAAAAGCCCCGCGGATACAAAATTCTTGACCATACGGGGTTTTTACCTTAATCTTTTAATAGGGAGGAAGATATGGTGAATCAAAAAGCCATCGGCGGTTTTGCTGCATGTGGTTTCGTTTTATCATTTCTTACGGGGTTAATTTCAAAAAATGCCTTTTTAGTCACGTTATTAAGGTCTTTTATTTTTGCTTTAATCTTTGCTGCGCTTGCAGCGTGTGTTTCCTTCCTTTTCAAGAAATTTCTGGAAGATGATTCTGTTTCTGACTCGATTTCTTCTGATTCAGCTTCAAAAAATCAGCGTATAGGTGAAAACGTAAACATCGTAATCGCTGATGATGACCTGGAAGACGATGACACGGGACCGAAATTTTTTGTTGAAAACAATCTGAAGAATTTTCAGGACGATGGTGCAGCAAATATTTCCGGTGCGGCAGAACCTTCTGAAAAACAGAAAAAAGATTTTACTCCGGTTGAACCGCAGAATCTTACGGAGCCGGTTCAGACAGCAGCGGCAGAAAGTGTTTCTCCGCACAGTGCAGAGCCCCGTCGCAATCCCGAAGTTCCTGAGAACAGCGGGGACGTGGCGAATAAAGTTAATTCTTTTGCGGACGGTTCAAGTATCGATGATCTCGATGAACTTCCGGACATAGAAGATATACTGGAGGATGTGAAAAATCCTTCAGGTAGTGATATAATTGTAGACAGTGATTTTGCATCCTCTGCAAAAAGCAGTTCCGGTGCGAAGTCTGTTGATGCAAGCCTGATGGCACAGGCAATACGGACTGCATTAAAAAAAGATGAAAACTAGAGAGAAAAGGGCAATATGGATACGGAACAGACTCTGGTAGTCAACAACGAAGAAGAAGATAAACTCTGGCTTGAATTTAAAAAAACAAAGTCTTCCCAGCTACGCGATAAGCTTATCCGCCAGTACATGCCGCTTGTAAAATACGTTGCCGGTAAAGTTTCGGTCGGACTTCCTGCAAGCATGGAATTTGATGATCTTGTTGGATTCGGGCAGTTCGGACTTCTGGATGCAATCAATAAATACGATCCTGAAAAGGGCGTAAAATTCAAGACTTATGCAGTTACGAGAATCCGTGGTGCAATCTTTGATGAAATGCGCCAGCTAGACTGGGTTCCGCGCTCTGTAAGACAGAAATCCCGCGAAATTGAAGACACAATCAGCGAACTTGAATCAAAACTCGGAAGAACGGCAACCGATTCAGAAATTGCCCAGCAACTGAATCTTTCGGAAGAAGAATACCATCAGACCATAATGAAGGTGAGTGCTTCAAGCATCATTTCGTTGAATGACGTGTGGAATGCCGGCGATGACAGCGATCATCTTTCTGTCGGAGACACGATTGAAGCGCCTGTGAGCCTGAATCCTGATGTTCAGGTTGAACGCGAAGAAATCCGCAAGGTGATTGTCCAGGCAATCAACGAACTTCCTGAAAAAGAAAAAATGGTAATCGTCCTTTACTATCACGAAGACCTGACTTTTAAAGAAATCGGGCAGGTTCTGGAAGTAAGCGAATCGAGAATCTCGCAGCTTCACACGAAGGCAAATCTCCGCCTGCGCGCAAAACTGACGAATTTCCGCAAGGGAATCATGTAAAAACCGGAATGCTGTATGGTAACGCTTGAAAAAATCCGGACAGACATGGCAGAACTTCAGAAAACGGATCAGAACATAAAAAGTGTAGAAGTTCATGCAGACACGCTCGATGAAGCTCTTGCGGATGCCGCAGTTCAGTTGAATACTAAAATTTCAAGCCTTGAATACGAAGTAAAGGAAAAAGGTTTTGAAGGTTTTTTAGGAATTGCCCGGAAACCGTGGTCAATTACCGTCTATCAGAATGCGGAAACTGTTGCCAAGAACGCAAAAATAAAGGAACTCCAGCTTTCAGGCTTCATGAATATCGAAGACGAAACGGAAGACATTGACAGGGACGGAGAATTCTTCGTTCATCATTTTGACGGCTGTCTCTGCCTGAAAGTCGTTCTCCCTGTCGGCAACGGAAAGCAGGTTAATTCTGCTGATATTCTGACGGAAGTGAAACGCCCTGACACCAACGATTTTGACGAATCAAAAATCAAGAAACTTGCACAGTCCGGCACGAACGGCGAATACGAACAGATTGGTCATTATTCAAGGAATCCAGCCAGCGATGCTCTCTTTGTAATCGATATTTCAAAAGATGAATTGAAGGCAACCTGTACAATCAGTCCTCCGTCTTTAGGCGGTGCGGATGTTACGCGTCAGAAGATTTTGAAGGCACTGCAGGGATATGGCGTTGTCGCAGGAATTTCAGACGAAAAAATCGATGCGCTTGTGGATAAGCCGATTTACAATGAACCTGCCGTTGTTGCAGAGGCGGTAATGCCGGTTGACGGGCGCGATGCTTACATTGCATATAATTTTGAAACAGACCGTTCAAAAATCAGGGCAAAAGAAGCGGCAAACGGTCAGATGAACTTTAAGGAACTGAACCTCATTCAGAACGTTGTTGAAGGACAGCCGCTTGCACAGAAAATGCTTGCAGAGCGTGGAAAGGCAGGAAAGACGATTTACGGCCGCTATCTTGAAGCAAAAAACGGAAAGGACATAAGCCTTCCGCTTGGAAAAAATGTCAAGGTAGACAGCGACGGACGCACGATTCTTGCATCATGCAACGGTCAGGTACTGCTGATTAACGACAAAATCAACGTTGAACCGATTATGGAAGTTGAGGGCGTAAACATCAAGTCCGGAAATATTACTTTCCTTGGAACGGTTGTCGTAAACGGAAACGTAGAAGACGGCTATGACATTAAGGCGAGCGGAAATATCGAAGTAAACGGTGCTGTAGGGGCAAGTCATCTTCAAAGTGACGGCGATATTATCGTAAGTCAGGGAATTGTCGGTCGTGACGAGTGTCAGATTGAATGTGGCGGTTCTCTGTGGGCCAAATTCGTTCAGAACTCAAAAGTCCAGGTTGAAGAAAACGTAATCGTTCAGGATTCAATCATGAACAGCGAAGTATCTGCCCAGCACAAAATCATTCTGCAGGGAAAACGCGCTCAGATTACGGGCGGTCATCTTTTCGCAACGGAAACGATTCTCGCAAAAAATATCGGTTCTGCCGGCGGTGGAACGGAAACAGTACTCGAAGTCGGAATCGATCCGCGTGCAAAACACAGACTTGCAGATTTGATTGAAATGCAGACAAACAACCTGAAAGAACTCGAAGAACTTGAACTGAACATTCAGACTCTGGAAAATACAAAGAAAATCAGAAAAAATCTTCCGAAAGAAAAAGAAGAAAGCCTGAAGAAATTTAATCTCCGCAAGAACGAATTAAAGCACGAAAACGACGAATTCAACACGGAAATCGAAACAATCCAGGCAAGGCTTCGTGAACTCAAAAATATCGGAAAGGTATATGCAGCCGGAACCGTATATCAGGGCGTGAAAATCTTTGTCCGTGACGAAAAAGACGAAGTGCGTGCAAACGTAAAAGCCGTAACGTTCTACTACGAAGAAGGCTTTGTCCGCCGCGGCAAGTACGAACAGCCTGAGTTTAACGACGTGAAAGGACCTGAAGGTTTCACGGATTCCAGAGGGTAGGGAAGAAAAATGTGGTGAAATGCTGCATGTTTCTTAAATTTTGCTTGACGGCAAAGACAGGAGTGGCATAATCTTGTTCTCAGTTCTCAGTTCTCAGTTCTCAGTTCTCAGTTCTCAGTTCTCAGTT
>CAVJKK010000146.1:0-4565 GCA_963649855.1 Anaerovoracaceae bacterium | reverse complement strand
CTCCAGATCTGGAAAATATTCCTGCCGCAGACATGTGGCTTCAGGGACAGGTGCAGGATAAATTAAAGGAAAATCTTCAGGATTATGCAAAATTTATCACTGTAGTTGATGATTCAAACGAAAAACAGCTTAAAAATCTGCAGCGTAAGTCTGAAAGTTCTGCTTATGATGAAGAAAGTGCTGTTGAAGCCGGTCATTTAACGAGTGCTGCTTCTGCCGTTTTTACTACTGTCAGAAAGGCGGGCTCGGTTTATACAATCGGCTTGAATTATATGGATCTCCGGACGGGTATTCATGAGACGGTAACAAGTACCGGAAGAAAAAATACTGAAGATCTGTTTGATTCTGCCGGCTGTGCCGTTGATGAACTTACCCTGAAGCTTTGTGAAAAGCTGAACATCACTCTGACGGGTACGGAAAAATATGTCTTGCAGCATGGAAGTGCTGACCTTACCGTAGACCAGCAGGTTGCCATTACAAAACAGGAAACTGAAAACTATAAAAGTCAGCTGGCTGATCTGGACAAACAGATTTCTTCGCTTTCTGTTTCTACAAATCTGGAGGCAGAGGGGCTGAAAAAGAAAATTGCAGCGGAAAAATCTCTTATTGAGGAAAAACAGGCTGCAGCGGAACGTCGCCTTGAGGAACTGAACGAACAGAACCGCAAGAAACTTGAAGATGCCCAGAAGGAAGCAGAACGTTCTCTGGAAATGAGAAACAGGCGTGATGATATTGAAAGGCAGGCAGAAAAGAAAGCTGCCGAAGTAAGAAAACTTACGCTTGAAAAAGAGACTGTGCTTGGAAAGATTTCCGTGATTGAAAGCAAGAAACGTGCGCTGGTTGAAATCCGTTCAAGCGTAAAAGACCGTGTGAAAGAAATAAACGATCAGGCGCAAAAGGACATTGCAGCAAAAACAGATGAAATCAATTCTGAAAACTATTCAAGAATTGAAATGAAAGACGGAGTGCCGACTGCAGATGCCGTTACCCGCCGCAAAAACAAAATTGCTGCAGAAACTGAAAAAATTGAAGCGGCTGCAAAAGAAAACATTGAAAATGCAAAGGCTTCAACCAAGAAAAACGAAGATGCCCTTTACAAAGAAATCCACAAGGACTACTCAAAGATTCAGGGAACGCAGACGGTTTCTTCCCTCGGTGAAGAATTAAAGGTGAATTACGGAATGTATGACGGTGAAAAACAGTCATGGCCGGTAACCCTTTATCTTTACTGTGACAAAATTCTTCTTACGGAAGAAAAATTTTATCTGCCTTATTCCATTGTTTCAGGAAAAACGGCTCCAGATTTAAAATCTGCAAGTGATGAAAAAATCCAGGATTACGGAAACGTTGTCGATATGTACGACAGTTTGCTCAGCCGTGGTTCTCAGATTATCCGTTTTGAAATGGATTATCATGTTGAACCGGAAGCGGATAAAAAACCTTCAACTTACAGATTTTACTTTGATGAACTGCGTGTATACGACACGATCAAGAACCGTGTAATCTTGACTCCGGAGATTTCTTCAAAAGTCCGCGAACGCACGATGACCCCTGTTTACGATATTCGTACTGACGAAGTTGCCCTGATGGATACAAAAAAGCAGAATGCGTATAACGAAAAAGTAAGGCGTTTCAAGCAGAGTGCCGGCGGTGGCGGAATGACGGGATTAAATGTTTCGGTCGGCGTTGCAGAAGACAGTCAGGTTATTTTTGACATAAACGTAGCAATTGCCGCTTCTCCGTATGTTTTTGGTTATGTCGGTGGCGGAATGAATAAAAAGGCAGACGGTTCAGAAAACATTTCTGACGGTTATGGAATGGGATATTTTGATGTCGGTTTCGGATTTAACTGGAGACCGTTCATTCTTGTCTATCCTCCGGCTTTTTATGTGCGCACCGGGATAGGTCTGTCTTTCATCAAACTTGATGACTGTCATTATCTGTCAGACTCAAGTGATTCGAGTGAATATTCAATACATGATTTTGCAAGTTATGTTTTGTGGCACACGGCTGCCGGGGTTCAGCTGCCGCTTTCTAAAAAAATTGCGGTTTTTGGCGAAGGACATTTGAATTACCTTGCTGGTGCGGAGTTTAATTATTCTGTATCTGTCGGTCTATCAAGAGTCGTATTTTAACAGTTACAGGGAGAAGCAAAATGAAAAGAAATAAAAATAATTTTTTTGTACTGTGCGCTGCCGTTCTTGCGTTGCTGGTCTGCACGGTGTCTTTATCATGTCATGCAGAACTTATAGACTGTCCTCAGAACGTAAGGCGTGAAGGCAATGTTCTTTACTGGGACGTAGACCCTGATGCTGATTCGTATATTGTTTACCGCAAAAACAATTCTGATGATACGAAGGCTGTAAAATTAAAAAAGACGACGGACACAAAATGTACGGGACTGTACAGTTACTGCGAATATGCCGTTTCGATGGTCGTAGACGGTAAGGAAAGTTACTGTTCTGATTTTTATTGATAAATTGATTATCGGTAAATCATAAAAAAAAGGGCTGACGCTTGTGTCAGCCCTTTTTTTATGTCTGATTGTTATGCGTAGCGTGGTAACCAGAGCAGTGTTGTTTAGCCCCGGTGTGCTTTTATCATACCTTGAACAGATTGATTTCTGAGTCTATCTGTTCGATTGATTCCTGTACACGCTTTGAAATTTCTGTGAGGGCTACGCCGGTTTCGTTGATTTTCCTTGCGCCCTGCTTCATTTCTTCCATGCTTGAAAGCATCTGGTCTGTTGAGTTCTGGAGGTTGTGTACTTCGTTCAGAATCTGTTTGTTGCCTTCTGCCATTTCGGTTGAAGCGGTCCGGACTTCTGCGGAACTGTCGTTCATCGAGTGGAGCGCCTGATTTATCTGTTCTGAGCCCAGCGTCTGTTCTTCCATTGCGGCACGAATCTGGCGTACGAGCTGGTCTGTTTCCTTGATTTTTGCCGTAACGCTTGAGAATGCTTCGCTTGACTGAAGACTTGCTTCTACAACGCTTGTGATTGACTCTTCAATATTGCTCAGCTGTTCGCCGATTGTCCTTGACTGCTGGCTTGACGTTTCCGAAAGTACGCGGATTTCGTCTGCTACTACGCTGAAGCCTTTTCCCGCGTCGCCTGCGTGTGCCGCTTCGATTGCCGCATTCATCGCAAGAAGGTTTGTCTGTTCTGCGATTGCGGAAATTGCAGCATTTGCTTCGTGGAGCGACTGCGACTGATTTTTAATCTGTTCGATTTTATCGTTTACGGTGAGCTGTCTTTCTGAGCCGTGCTGTGCGCGTTCCGTGAGGTCTTCAAATGACGAAGCCATCTTGTTCATTGAAGAATTCACAGAATTGATGTTTCCGATCATCTCTTCTACGGCACTTGACGCCTGCGAAATTCCTGCGCTCTGGTTTTCAATCATGCGCTTGAGGGAGTCGATGTTTGAAGCGATTTCATTTACGGCGCCGGCAGTTTCCGTAACGCTGTTTGACTGCAGGCTTATCTGCTGGTGCATTGAATCGATGTTTGCAAGAATCTGCGTAATTGAAGCCGAGGTGTCCTGCGTACTTGCCGTCAGGTTTTCGCCCGCAACCGTAAGGTTTGAATCCGTGTTTTTGAGGTTGTGAACGATGTTCTGCAGGGTGTCTGTGAATTTGTTGAATCCTGCTACGACTTCGCCGATTTCGTCGTGGGTTTTCTGTTCGATTCTCTTTGTGAGGTCTGCGTTTCCGCTGGCAATTTCGTTGATTGATTTTTTTACGGAAACAAGCGGCTTGATGACTGAATGTACGACGATGTAGCTGATGATTATGCTCAGTATGATTGCAAACAGCGTGCAACCCGTTATTACCCTGCTCAGACTGTGGAGATCCCTTACATAGATTTCCAGTGGAACTGCGGCAAATACTGACCATTTACATTCACCGCCGACCGGTCTGTAAGTTGCAATCATTTCTTTTTTCAGTGCCGGGTCTCTGAATGTATCTACTCCGGTTTCGCCTGAAATCGCTGCTCCAAGAACTCTTGCAATTGAAGAATCCGGATCAAGCTCGTCCATAGAATCTCCCTGCATAGTCTGGTCTGCCGTATTCGCATTGCCGATTACAAAACCGTTTGTCATGTCGAGAACTGTCGGATGCAGTCCGCCGGTGAGTTCGATTTTCTTTACGGTTTCACTCAAAAATCCGCCGTCTATAACGGAAACGAGTGCGCTGCATATTTCGCCGGCTTCGTCGTAAACCGGAACCGAGTAGAACATTATTACTCTGCCGTCTGCCGGATCTTCTGTCGGGGAAGAAACAAAATTGCTGCCGGAAATTGCCGCCGTAAAGTAGTCTTCTTCTGCATAATTTGCCCGTCTGCCGTCAACGCGGATTGTGTTGCCGTTTTTGTCATAGATTGCAATGGCTACATACTGTCCTGAAGTTTTGAGTGCAATCTGCTGCAGCTGTTCAGTTTTTTCTTCAAGGGAAAGCGACGGATCTGAAACGAACGAAAGGGCAGCAATCGCCTTTAACGTGTAGAATTCCCGGTCGTTTACTGCCTTTACCTGATTTGCCACGTTTTCTGAAATCATGGCAAGTTC
>CAVJKK010000145.1:2114-4576 GCA_963649855.1 Anaerovoracaceae bacterium | reverse complement strand
GCATAGCGCAATGACGGCAATCAGAGAAACGAGGTTGAGAATCAGGACCGGAACGCTGATTCTTCCGGCGATATTTTCAGAAAAAGTGAGCATCCTCGTCAGTGTGCCGTAACTTCCCGTAAAAACAAAGGTGTTCAGGAGGCTTGAAATAAAGAACGTAAAGGAAAGGGCTGCAAAACAGGTCTGAATCCGCTTGTTGAAAAGAAAGTAAAGGAAAAGCGGCCAGATGATAAAAAGTCCGCACGCCTGCATGAAAGTATTGCGGATAAAAATGTCCGGCGAACCAAGATTGTCGATGTTGAAGAATTCGATTACGGAAGAACTGATTATGCTCGAAGGAATGAAAAGCCCCGTCAAAAATAAAAGTCCAAGGGCAGAGCCTGCAAAAATCAGAAACCTGTCCCTTGAGTTTTCAAGAAGGCATTTTAAAGGGTTATCGATTAAATATTTTATGAGTTTTACAAAAAGCGGAGCAAAGAGGATGAGCGAAATCACGCACGCCATCAGGACACGGCGCTTAAAGCTTCCCGGGTGAACGAAAATCAGATAGCCGTCGCAGAAAACAATCGCCGCAACTACACAGAAATAGAAAACTTTGAGCGGATTTTTGAGCTTCATGAAGATATTTTTCGTAAGCGAAAACACCTGGTTCAGCGTCCAGTACAGAACGAGCCCGCTCGGAGAATCGTAAAGGATGACGAGAAAGAGGGCAGCCATGATGTAGACCTGCAGTTTTTCGCGCAGAGAATGACCTTTCGTGTAGACAAAGCCCGAAGCGCAGTTAATCAGCGTCATCAGAACAGGAAGAACGTTTACTGTAAAGTTTCCGATTCTGAACAAAGAGTCGCTTTTGCCTAAATCCTTTAAAATAAAGAAAGAATCGCCCTGAAGAAGCGAAAGGTGACTTAAATAAGAATACGCCGCAAGAAAAAACGGAATCTGGATTAAAAGGCTGAAACTCGAGCGGAGCGCCATCAGCGGGTGGTAATGATTCTGTCTGTAATACGTAGAAAGAATCATGTACTGTTCGTCGCCCTTAAAATATTTTTTTATGCGCTTTACTCCGCCTTCAAGTTTTTTCTGGGTGTCGCGTTCAAAGTCCGTCCAGCGTTCTGCAACAATGTAGAGCGGAAGACACATGATCGTAACGGCAAGGCTTACGCCGAGAATCGCAGCGCCCGGATTTTTAAAAACGTGATAGAAAAGTGAAAAAGCAAATTCGATAATCTGTTTTACGGGATAAATTAAAAGATTAAAAAGCAGGTCCATAGAAATTGAGCTCCATACCGCATAAAAGCGGTCGGGATTAAAAAAGTTACTTACAGCCTGAGATTATCGCCAAAATAACGGATAAATTCAACTGCACTCACTCTGCTCAATTTCTGCCCGGGCACGCACGTTTATCTGTTTTCTTTTCCTTCAATTTTTTCCATCGTGGAAATCATGTAGTCAACGGTGCGTTTTCCTGCTTCGCCGATATGCATCCATGCTTCTTCGCGCGCCTTTTTCCGCGCTGCGCTCAGTTCAGGAGAATCGCTTGCATTCTGAATGACGTTTTTAATGTCTGCAAAATCTTTTTCTTCAATCTTGATTCCGATTTTTTTGACCGTCGAAAACTGCCAGATTTCATGATTCATGTCGTAAGCGTCGTAAGGACCTAAATCCATCTCTGCATTTGCGTACATTACAGGCTTGTCGCAAAGGAAGGTGTAGTCCCAGATAATGCCCGAAAAGTCCGTAATCATGATATCCGCTTTTTTGAGCGAATAGAAATTGTCGCGGTTTGAATCCCATTCAACGTTCGGAGTGTCTTTGTATTTTGCTTCAAGCGCTTCGAGCATTTCTTTTTCAGAAATTCTTGACTGCGGGTGAGGGCGGATAATGATTTTCCAGCCTGTCTTTACGAGAGGATCAAGAAGTTTTTCGCCGTACAGTGAAAGCAGGGCAGATTTTCCCCACGAAGGAGAAACAAGAACCGTAAACTGATGGTTTTCCTCAGCCGGAATCTCTTCCATCTTCTTTTTGAATACGTCGAGATAAGTACAGCCGACAGTCACAAGTTCCTTTGCCGAAAGAGCGCGCTGCCTTTCCATTTCGCGGATGTCTGCAAACTGATAGTCGCCGGTACACAGAATTGAATCAAAGTAATCGATTCCAAAAAGACGGTACATCGTCGGGTCGCCCGGAGAATGGAAGATGTGTGAATAATGCTTTACATTCTTGCTTCTTTTTAACTGGTAAACCTGAAGTCCCGGAGTCGTCATCAGAACGAAGCCTGCAGAAAGCATGTTGAGTTTTGCAAATGCCTTGTTTCCTTCACCGATTGCTTCCGGCTTTACGTAAGTGTATTTTTCTTCAAAAACCGGATCTTTGTCATTTGCAACGTAGTAGGTAACTTCAATCTGCCGTCTTTCAAATTCGTCAAGAACCGGCTTGAACACGTTCCAGTAGCGCTTGTCTTC
>CAVJKK010000145.1:0-2104 GCA_963649855.1 Anaerovoracaceae bacterium | reverse complement strand
TATTTTTTGTAAGATTTGTCGAGTTTCTGTCCTTTTCCGCCCGTAACAAAAAGCTTTACCTTCAGCCAGAAGGCTTTTGCCAGGAAGAATAAAGTTGCAAACGCACCGATCAGAATTGAAAAAAGCATTGAACCCGTGCCCGGGTCAATATAAAGCGGTAAAAAATTCATATTCAAATAATTATAGAACTGAAACCGCCTTCAAAAACGGCAGCTTCAGTTTATCTCCCGTGTTTATTTTTTGCAGAACTCTTTAATCAGTTCCAGAACTTTGTCCATGTCCGGTTTCGGCGCAACCGTGATTCTCATTGAAAGGTGGCTTCCTTCCGTCCACAGACGCGTCAGATATCCGTTTGAAGCGAGATTGTCTTTCAAGCCCTGAACGTCGATTGAATCGTCAAAGCGGATAAAGATAAAGTTTGCGGCAGAGTTAAAGGCTTTGATTCCCTTAATCTGGTTGATTTCTGCGATGAAACTGTCCTTGAGCGCAATGATTTCTTTTGAAAGGTCTGAGTAGTATTTTTTGTCTTTGAGGGCTGCAATGCAGACCTTGCGTCCGATGTTTGACGTACGGAACGGATTTAAATCCAGCTTGAACACCTGTTTTGCCATCGGCGTACAAAGTCCGTAGCCCATGCGGATTCCTGCCAGACCGTAAAGTTTTGAGAACGTGCGGCAGAATACGACGTTGTTGTATGCGTTGAGGAAATATTTTGCGTCGTATGTAACCGTAGAAAAACCAAGGTATGCTTCATCAACGATTACGAGGGAAGACGGATTGTCTTTTATTACTTTTTCAAGGTCGGCACGGCTTATGACCGCTCCCGTAGGATTGTGTGGCGTCGTTACGACAATGATTCTCGGCTTTGACTTTTTTGCTGCGTCGAGGAGTGATTTTACGTCAAATTCGTAGGAATCTTTTCCCGGAACTACGTTGTAGTAAGCGGCTTTTGCATGGCGGAGTTCGCATACAGACTTGTAGTAATTCCATGCAGGAGAAGAAATTAAAACAGTGTCATCCTTGTTCAGTACAATCGTCATGATTGTCTTGATTACGTCGGAAGAACCTGAATGAATGAAAATCGAATCCGTCGAAAGTTCCGTGATTTTTGAAATTTCTACGGCAAGATCATCTTCGCGGGTCAGGTCGTAAAGGTAGAGGTCTTCCATCGTTGCGTTGTGGAGTGCGTCAAGACATTTAGGACTTGGACCGAAAAGATTTTCGTTGACGTGCATTCGGCCTTTGAGCTGTTCAGTTGCAACAACCGAATACTGCTTGATGTCAGAATAATTTGAAAGATAGCTGATGCGCTGCGTAGAATTGATCAATTCATCTTCCTGGAAAAACTGGTCAATAAAATCCTTGAAGTTAGGGTAGAACTGCAAGATGTCTTCCGTCGTGTCGAATTCCTTGCATTCTGAGTCGTCGTAGCGCTTGATTTTCATTAAAAGTTCTTTGATGTGCTTGATCTGGAAATCGTCCCAGAGCATGTATTTCATTTCCGGGTCGTAATATTCCTTTACCATCAGGTCAACAAACTTTTTAGAAAAAGATTTTGAGAAGAAGGCTTCACCGATCGTGTACCATGATTTTTCTCCGCCTTTCTTGACTTCAGTCATGTAGCCGTTGTCGTCGAGTCCCTTGACGCAGTATTCATTGCAGAATTCGTCAGAGTAGAGGCAGGCATAGTAAGAGTCGTAAACATAGTCGCGGTAAACGTTGTGCGCAAACCAGTTGTCCGAACAGCAGATGTAAGACGCCTTGATGTAATCTTTTGCAGCGTAGAGGGAAGACATATTGTTTTTTTCTTCCCATTCGTTGTTGTCGATTACGATAAGTTCAGGATATTTTTTTGCCATTTCGTAGTAGCGTTCTTTTAAGTAGCCTACAACGAGGACGATTTCCTTGATTCCTGCGTCGTGAAGCTGCTTGATCTGGCGTTCAACCATGGTGTCGCCCTTAATTTCAAAAAGTCCCTTCGGAAGATAATTTGAAAGAGGCATGCATCTTCTCGAACGGCCAGCCGCCATGATGATTGCATTGTCAACTTTATAAGGAGCAAGGGCTTCCATTCCTTCGTCAGTTACCCTGCCGTTTTTAACCC
>CAVJKK010000144.1:0-4578 GCA_963649855.1 Anaerovoracaceae bacterium | reverse complement strand
ACACGGTGGTTGAGCCTGTCGCCCGAAGGCACAAGCGAAGCGCAGTAACCACCAATACGCTTGATTTGTACCGAAGGTACACAAGCTCAATCGGCGCTATGTTTTACACTTATTAGAGAGCCTTTTTTAGACTGTTAATTTCAAAAACCTCAAAATCTGCTACAATTTCAGTATGTTTGAACCTTTGGAAATCATTTTTGCTTCTACGACCGCCTGCAACCTTCACTGTGCGCACTGTTTCGTCAACCGCGAGCCGCTGCATTTAAACGCAGACGACGCTAAAAATCTCCTTGCTTCGTGCCGGAATACGCAGGGCTGCCAGATTGACAAAGTCGGGTTTTCAGGCGGAGAGCCGTTTTTAGACCTTGCGTTCTTAACAGACGTAATCACTTTTGCACGCGAAAAAGATTTTATGTTTGATCAGATTATGACGAACGGCGTGTGGTGGAAAACCGAAGAAGAACTGACTTCAACACTAAGAAAAATTGCAGACTGCGGCTACGACGGAGAAATCGGCGTAAGCTACGACAATTTTCACGGACAGAACTACGAAAAAATCCGCGCATTCTGTAAGGCTGTAAACGACGTTTTAGGTGAAGAAAAAATAAACATTCAGGCAGTGGCAGCCCCGCTTCTAAACGACGAAGACACAGAAAAACTTGAAGGCGAACTGAACGCACTCTGCGAAGACTTTGCCGCAGACGTTTTCATCCTTCCGCAGACATTTAAAGGTACGGATGAGCGCGGCTGGCAGAGCAGAAAATGGTTCAAAGAAGACTACTGCGAAGGTCCGGGACAGATTCTTTTTGTACACGCAACCGGAGACATTGCACCGTGCTGCGGCTTCGCCAACGAAAATCCCGCACTGTTCATCGGAAAAATCACCGACAGTTTTGAAACGATAATGAAAAACGCCGCCGCAAACGAAATGATAAAGCACTGTTACGACACGGGGCTTTTAAAGCTCGCAAGGCAGATTGAAAAATCCGGCGAAAAACTGCCCGGCAAGGGAAAGACAGACGACATCTGCACGTTCTGCGATTATTGCGCGGGGCGTTGAGGAGTGAAAAACACTGCCAGAAAAATCGCACAGATTATGCATGACAAAAGCGAACCCGCAGGAGCTGCAACTCCCATCTGCCAGAGCGTTTCCGGGAACCACAGCGTCGCAAAATACGCAAACGGAATGCGAACGAGCAGAACCGAAAGAAGATTGTGCACGAACGACAGAACTGACTTCTGATAAGCAATAAAATAACCCGAGCACGAAAAATGGATTCCCGCAAAAATGCAGTCAAAAACATAGGCGCGAAGATACTGCTCACCGTAAACGACAACATTTGAATCCGAAGTAAAAAGCGACACGAGCCACGGCGCACACACCTGAGTTGCAAGACTAATCACAAGCCCGGCGGCGCTTACAAAAACGACGGCGTAGCGCAGGGTTTTCTTTGCCCGGTCGTGAAGGTTTGCCCCGACGTTCTGAGCCGCAATGACCGAAACTGCAGAAAGCATCGACGACGGGAAAAGGAACATGATCGAAATGATTTTTTCAACGATTCCGACGGCAGCGGCAATTTCAATTCCACGGGAGTTTGCAATGGCTGTAATCACGAGGAAAGAAATCTGAATGAAGCCGTCCTGAACTGCAACCGGCACTCCGACTGCAAATATTTTTCTGCACACATCCGCACACGGAACAAAATCACTTTTTGAAATCTTAACGCCCACTCCGCGCTTTAAAATCACCACGAGCGAAATTATTACGCTGATTGCCTGGGAAATCACGGTTCCTAAAGCCGCGCCCAGTGCCTTCAAATCAAGCACGCCGATAAAAAGAACGTCCGCCGCAATGTTCACCGCACACGCAACGGCGATAAAATACATCGGACTTTTAGAATCCCCCAGTCCACGGAAAATCGAACTGATGACGTTGTACGCCGTAATAAAAGGGATTCCCGCAAAGCACACAAGAAGATAGATTTTCGTCTGTTCAATCGATTCCGAAGGAACTGAAAGCACGCTGATAATCGGATTGATGAGAGCCACGAGAACGGCACTCACGACAAGCGAAAGCGCGACAAAAACCACCGCAGAGTTTGCAATGCTGCGGGCTGCACTTTTTCCGTCTTTTGCACCGACCGACTGGGCAATCATCACGGTAGCGCCGTTTGCAAGCCCAACAATCATTACCGTAACCATGTGCATAAGCTGGCTTCCGACAGAAACCGCCGTGATTACGTCCGCGCCGTTAAACTGCCCTGCTATAAAAAGGTCTGCAAGCCCGTAAAGCGTCTGTAAAAAATAAGAAAGTAAAAACGGCAGCGAAAAATAAATCAGATTTCTGCCGATGCTGCCTTTGTTCAAATCGCGTGTCATGGTACGACATTTTATTGATTTTTGAAGTTTTTTGCTATGTTGACATCTTCAAAGAAAAGGAATATTTTAGACGAAATCGACAGAATGACACTTTTTATCATAATGTCATTTTTAGGAGTTTTTAATAATGAAAAAGACAATCACTACAGCACTTCTTGCAGGTCTTTCTGCAGGAATGATTTTTGCGAGCGGAGTTGAAAACAAAACTAACCTCAGCACGGGTTATTTAAGAAACCCTAGCCGCAACACAGAAAACGAACGCCCGGAAGCGGCATTTTACAACATTGCCGGAACCGCTTTCTTGAAGGAAGGCTTGTGGATTGGCGGCGGCAACCAGTTTGTATTCAAAGAATACTCAAATGAAATGGACACAAACAATTATTACAGCAGCAAATACGGAATCAGCGACTATAAATCAACAGATGACACGACAGTATGGCTCTACCCGGATTTGAACGCGGTTTACAAAAAAGGCAAGTGGTCAATTTTCTCTAACTTCGGCGTATACGCAGGCGGCGGCTCTCTTTCTTACGATGAAGGAACAAGCGCAACAACGCTCATGTTCTTAAACGGCGCAAACAATCAGAAAAACGCAGCAACAAAAGCAGCCCTCGCAGCAGCAGCAGCAAGTTCAACCGCTTCAAACTACAGTGCTGCCAGCGATACAACAAACGCTGCAACATACACAGCACTTGCACAAAAATACAGCGCAGAACAGACAGCTTACACAAATGCAGCAAAAGCTTCTCTCGAGATGGCAAAATCACATTCCCTCGATGTAACTTCCATCACTTACGGAATTCAGCTCGGTGCTGCCTACCTTGTTACAGACTGGCTTTCTCTTTCTGCAGCTTACCGCTACACAATCGGAACTCAGGACATGACCCTCAAATGCAACAGCGAAACATTTAAGCAAATCAACGGAAGCAACAAGATTTCTTACGACGCAACGGGTTACGGTCAGAGCATGGTGTTCGGCATTCACGCAAAACCGCCGGTTGTTCCAAAACTTGACCTTTCACTCCAGTACCAGACTTTAAGCCGCATTGAATACAAGGTTGAAAACGTAAAGGGCGAAATTGCACAGTACTACGACATCACAAACGACAAAAACTTCCGCACAGACCTGCCGGCAGTCCTCAACCTCGGTGCAGGCTATCACCTTCTCGACAATCTCTACGTAAGCACAAGCTTCAACTACTACTTCAACGACTTTGCACGCCAGGACTCAATCTTGAGCGAAACAGACTATGACAACTCATGGGAAATTGCACTCGGCGTTGACTACAGATTCTGCAAGTACGTCGGAGCGTCTCTCGGCGCAAGCTACGGCAATCAGGGAACGACAGACACATCAAACTCAAGCTTTAACCCGGTTCTCGACAACGTTGTAATCGGCGGTGGATTTGAAATCTACCCGACAGAAAAACTTACAGTCGCACTTTCCTGCCTCTACGCAAACTACTTTGACACAGACTACTACCTCGGAAGCAAAACAGCTTCAACAAAGACAGTCTTAAGCAAAGACGTAATCAATGCCGGAATCGGTGTAACATACCACTTCAACTAAGTTTTTTCCCAATACCTTCCCTTAAAGGCGCGTTTCCCTCCCGGATTCGCGTCTTTTTTTCGCCCTCCTTCCTGTTTATAACCTATTGACAAACTAGGTAATCAGAACTATAAATACTCTCATACAAAACCTACTATTCACCTAGGTAAACATTTCGTTTTTTAAGGAGACCCACTATGGCAAAAATTTACACTTCAGCAGACCAGCTCATCGGACACACACCACTTCTTGAACTTTCGCACATTGAAAAAGAAAACGCACTCAACGCTAAAATCATTGCAAAACTTGAATATTTAAATCCGGCAGGCTCGGCAAAAGACCGCATCGCAAAGAAGATGCTCGATGAAGCAGAAGCAAAGGGAATCCTCACGAAAGATTCGACAATCATCGAACCGACTTCAGGCAACACGGGAATAGGACTTGCTTCAGTTGCAGCAGCCCGCGGCTACCGCCTCATCATCGTAATGCCGGAAACGATGTCCGTTGAACGCCGCCAGCTGATGAAGGCTTACGGCGCAGAACTCGTTCTTTCGGAAGGCGCAAAAGGCATGAAGGGTGCAATCGCAAAGGCTGAAGAAATCAAGGCAGCAACCCCGAACAGCTTTATCGCAGGTCAGTTCGTAAATCCG
>CAVJKK010000143.1:4011-4619 GCA_963649855.1 Anaerovoracaceae bacterium | reverse complement strand
GCTCTTGTCTGCGTCGATTGATTTTTCAACTTTTCTCTGTACGAGGAGGAAGAAGTCGATTTCGTCTGGAATCATTGAAACGAGTTTTGACCATGTTTCCTTTACGGCGGTCATGTTGCCTGAGTTTACGAAACGGAGGAGTGCCTTCTTGCAGTAGATAACCGCATTTTTAGAATCTCCCAGTGCTTCGTAGTGTTCTGAAAGAATTTTTGCAATTTCTGCTTCTTCAACGTCAACTTTTACGATTTTTTCATAGAGTTCCCATGCTTTCGGATCGTTTGCATTGCGGTAAAGGTTTGCGAGCGTAAGGAGACCGAATTTGTTGTTCGGAGAAGCGTCGAGAATTGTTTCGCACAGGTAGGTTACGACAGGTTCTTTGTGGTTGTTCAGGAAAATTCCTGCAAGGTTTTCAAGGTTTGAATTGTCGAGATCGCCCTGTTTCAATCCGATCATTCCGGAAATATAGAGGGCAATAATGCTTTCTTTTGTGTGGGAAAGCTGTTCATCGCAGAGATCCTTTAATTCAGAAAGGCAGTTTTCTTCTTTTGCTTTTTCAATAATCTCAGAAAGTTCGATAAGATTATTCTTTGTGTAGTTGGTAATTGATG
>CAVJKK010000143.1:0-4001 GCA_963649855.1 Anaerovoracaceae bacterium | reverse complement strand
ATCCTGTTATACGGCTTTACAAGCCATTTTTTTTCTAAAAGAATTGCAATCAACTCCCGGAAAACGGCAACTCCTTAAAAATCCAGGTTATTTTGTGTAAAGTTCCCAGATATTTTTATCCAGAAGCTTGATTTTCAGCAGAATCTCGCTGATTTCGCTTCCCGTCTGATTTTTCTGCACATAGTGATCAATCAGGCGGAAATACATGTAAATCAATTTCGGCTTCAGCTGTTTTTCATTGTTTGCAGGATTTTTTATTTCATTTTCAAGTTCATAAATATCCTGCTTTAATTTAAGGACTTCCACGCTGCGCAGTTCCCTCTTGATGTTAAAAACTCCGTAGAGAACGGCAAAAACCGGAACCCAGTACACAAGTTCAGAGCCCGAATACGGTGGATTTTCCTTCACTTTTTGAATAAGGCACTTTATGAGTTCGCAGTCGAGCAGACTCAGATCGATTTTTTTTGCATCGATGTAGAACGCTTCCCGGAAAAGAACCTTGGCTTCGTTTTCCATGCCACAAAGGGCATAGCAGTCAGCCATTTCAGCAATAATCTGTGCCGACCCCTGCTGCGTCTGGTTTGCTTCCATGAGGGACTGCCGCGCAACGTCGTAGTTACCGAGTTTCTTGTTGCAGATCCCGATTTTTAAAAGCAAATCAGCTTTCTGAGCCGGGAATCTTGCGGAATCCTGCAGTGCATCAGAAAAATTTTTGAGTGCGAGCGCAAAAATTCCAGCCTGAACTGAAAAAATCGTGCGTTCAAAAATCTCTTTTCTTTTTGCATAGGCATCTTCAAAAATCTTCCATTGAAAAAGCAGGCTTTCGCCCCGTTCGTAATGGCTTGTTTTTGAAAGCGTCTTTTTGAAGTCAATCCAGTAAGAACAGCACCAGATTGCAAAATTAATCTCCCTGTTATCGAGATTATAAACCAGAAGGCTGGCAAGTATTTCCTTTGCCTGCTCCGGTTCGCCCTGTGAGAGCATTTTGTAAACCTGTTTTAATCCTTCTTCAGACTGAATACTCATAAAATACGGTTTAAATTTATAACAAAAAGGGCTTTTTAGTCAATGATTTGCATAGAAAAACAAAAAAAGGGCAATATTTATATTCTATTTGAAAAAATGTGTCAATGTTTTTTTCCGTTAATTTTTTTTAAAATAATCTTCCCGGAAATGCTGAAAATCAGGCGTACAATCCGTCTGTCGTGCCGTTTTTCTGTGCTTCTTTTTGCACGCTTTTAAAATCGTTGTTTTTATCATTTTTTTCTGTTAGTATTTTCCTATTATGAAAGGAAAAATTTTAGCTCCATCTCTGCTTTCCGCTGATTTTTCTAACCTTGCAGATGCAGTAAAACTTTGCGAAGACAAAGGTTCCGGTTTTATTCATATCGACGTAATGGACGGGCATTTTGTGCCGCAGATTACTTACGGTCAGCCGGTCATAAAATCAATCAGAAAACTTACCGCCCTTCCGTTTGACGTTCATCTTATGGTTGAAAAGCCGGAAGACATGGTTGACACCTTTGCACAGGCTGGAGCGGATTTAATCACTTTCCATCAGGAAGCGACCGTTCATATTGACCGCCTTATTTCCCATATTCATTCACTCGGTAAAAAAGCCGGCATTTCAATCGTGCCTTCAACTCCGGTCAGTGCGATAAAAGAAGTCCTTCCTCTTGTTGACCTCGTTCTCGTAATGACCGTAAATCCCGGTTTCGGCGGCCAGAAACTCATTCCTTACTGTGTTGATAAAATTGCAGAACTGGCTTCAATCCGCAGTCAGAAAAATTATGATTTTCTGATTTCAGTTGACGGCGGCGTAAACAACGAAACGCTTCCGCAGGTTTTGAAGGCCGGTGCTGATGTAGTCGTTTCCGGTTCTGCATTTTTTAACGGCTCTTTTAACTGGGAGGCGTAAAGTGAAAAAATTACTTACCGCTGTTTTTGCTTTTTCAGTCTTTCTTTTCTGTAATTTTGGTTTTGCTGCAAAATATTCGGCAGATCAGGAACAGGGCTTTGAAGCTTACCGTAAAAACGACTGGACTTCTGCCATCTTTTTTTTAAGGAAGGCGGGGGCTTCCGGGTATGACGCAGAATCTCTTTACATGCTTGTCATGAGCGAGATCAATGCGGGTGAATACAAGGATGCGCTTTCGGACGCAATGCTTTTTACGCAGAAATTCCCGGAAAGTCATTATTTTCCATATATTCAGTTTCAGCGCGGAAAAATCCTTCACTTTCTGGGGCGCAGCGAAGACGCGGTTCTGGTTTTGAGCGATTTCTGCCATCAGTACAGCGATTCTGAACTTTATGCTTCTGCACTTTACTGGATTGCAGAGTGTTTTTACGCAGAATACAATTTTGATTCGGCACGCTCGCTTTATGAGCGCGTTGTCATTGATTTCCCGTCTGATTCAAAGGTAAATGACTGCAGATACCGGCTTGAAATGATTGCCCAGCGTGAACGGGAAGAAAAACTCATCTATCTTTTAAAAGTTACCGGGGAAGAAAATCTTTCTGCCCGCGAAGAATATGAACGCCAGATAAAGCTCTATCAGACTCAGGATAAACTCGGTTTACGGAAGAGTCTCGGAGACGCGCAGACAAGAATTACGGAACTTGAAAGTCTCCTTGAAGAACAGAAAGAACTGAACACATCGCTGCAGGAAAAACTTGCTTCTGCCGCAGAAAAAGGAGCGGAAAAAACTTCCCTGCCGGAAACAGTTTCAGCACCGGCTGCGGATTCTTCTCCAGTCCAGACAGTTTCAGAACCAAAAAAACGCATGACAGATCCGGAAATAGAAGCCTTAAAGCAGAAAGCCGGATTCTTAAAGTATCTTTTAGACGACCAGCAGTAAAAAGGAGATGCACCAAAAATGAAAAAAAATGTCACAAAATCAAAAAAAATCGCTTTAATTTTTTCTCTCGCACTCTTTTTGGCGGGCACCTTGACTGCACAGGAGGCACAGACTTCTGAGGCTGCCGCTGATTCAATTCAAACTTCTGCAACGGAAGAAGCAGATCAGAATCCTTCAGAGACGGCAGAAAATACGGAAACAAAGCAGGACAAAAAATCAGACGAAAAAAAAGCAAAAAAGAATCAGACGCAGCTTGACCGCTATCTTGGCACGGTCTATGTTCCTGTAAAAAAATATGAACTTGTTTCAGAAAATTTCGGAATGACATTTAATTCAAAAAACGGAACGTTCAATTTTTACGCTGAAAACGAAAAGGGAAAAAAATATCCGGTACTGTCGGAAACGGGCGGTTCTGTTTCTTCGTCATTTTTCTTAAAGACTGGAGATACTGTCTGGCGGCTGAATAAAAATGCCGGCGTAAAAAAGGAACTTCGCAAGACTGGAACTGGTGCACAGCTTGCGTATACGATTGAAAAAACTGCGCGCGTCGTGCTTGATTTTTCTTTTACGGAGCCGATCGTAAAAAACAGTGATTCGATGACGGATTTTGACTATTCAAAGAATATGGATCTTTCTTCCGGTCAGAAAACTACAGAGTCGGAAGATTTTAAGGGAATCATAAAATTAACTGTTTATGTTACGAATCTTTCTTCAAAAACTTCGGATTTTGCAGTAAAAGCACTGTTTGACACGATTCTCGGGGAAGGGCTGGACTATCATTTTGAACTTGCGGACGGTTCCCGCGTTACTTCGGAACTTCAGCTTGGCACGATGGAAAATGCCCGCGCCTTTACGACTACCGACTTAAAGACTTCAATGCAGGTGGTTCTGAACGGTTACGGCGTGGCGTCTCCTGAATGTGTTACTTTTTCAAATATTTCAAACCTTAACAAGGGAAGATGGATTCCTGCTGCAGAAAACGGACGCAGTTTTAATTCTGTGAATGCGTACAACAATTCTGCCGCTGCAATCGTGTGGCCGCAGAAAAAACTCGCACCCGAAAAAACTTATGAATTTCACTTTTTCATAGGGCTTGCCGCCGATTCTAGAAAAACCTATGCGCTTGATTACACTGATTACATT
>CAVJKK010000142.1:0-4638 GCA_963649855.1 Anaerovoracaceae bacterium | reverse complement strand
GATTAAAAGTCTGTCGAAATCAGGAGAAAAATAAATGGCAAGAATGAGTTTTGCACAGAAATTGAAAAATCTTTTTTCTGCAAATAAGATTGACGAATTTTTTTTTGAAGAACTGACGGATCTTCTGATTGAAGGTGACGTCGGTGCAAAGCTTGCTTTTGAACTGACAGAACAGCTCGAAGATTCCTGCAAAAAGAATAAAATTACGGAAAAAGACGAAATCCTTGCAGAACTTGGAAAAAAACTCAGCGAATTTGTCTTTAAGGCTGATTTTGAAATCAACGATTCAAAAACGAACGTATTCATGTTTCTCGGCGTAAACGGCGTCGGAAAGACAACGACGGCGGCAAAAGTTGCAAATTATTTCAAGAATCAGGGCAAAAAAGTGATTCTTGCGGCGGCGGATACATTTCGTGCGGCAGCAGAAGAACAGCTTGAAATGCACGGAAACAATCTTGGAATCCGTGTCGTCGCTCATCAGCACGGAAGCGATCCTTCTTCCGTCGTGTTTGACGCAGCGGACAGTGCGCGTGCCGGGGGCGGAGCTTTAGTGCTTGCAGACACGGCAGGCAGGCTTCACAATAAGGAAAATCTTGTGCGCGAGCTTCAGAAAATCGACAGGATTGCAAGGCAGAAGGCAGATGAAGGCTGTTGCAAAAAAATTCTCGTGATTGACGGAACTACCGGACAGAATGCGGTTCGGCAGGCGGAAGTCTTTAATGAAGCGATCGGGGTAGATGCCCTCGTCCTCACAAAATACGATTCAACTGCGAAGGGCGGAATGATTTTTGCAATCGGGCGCGAATTGAAAATTCCGGTGTGGTTTGTGTGCACGGGTGAAAAATACGAAAATATCCGTCCTTTTGAGCCTGAAAACTACATAAAAGAGTTTATCGGAAACTAAATGAAACTTTTAAAGCCGGCAAAAAGTTCGTTTTTTTTCGTTCTTTTTTTTATCACCATTTTTTCATTTTTTCCTCAGGAACAGGGCGCAGAAGCAAAAGAAAGTTCCACAACGACAGAGAGTGCGCTGCCTTCAGACGATACGCCGGCAATTTCAGACACGGCAAAGCAGACATTTGCGGAATTTCTTTTTGAAATCTTTAATTTTTCACAGACCGGAAAAACTGTTTCAGAGGAAGTTCCGCAGTACGAAGACATTTCCCAAATGGCGTGTTCCATTTTAATGCATTCGCTCTGGAAAGATTTTAAGCCTCAGTTTGTGTATCAGTTTTTAAATCCGGATTTTGTTTTTCATGAAGGCGAGGAGATTGAACCGGTTTTAACTGACGAGCCTTCAGAAATCGATTCACTTTCCCTGCTTGAAATGCTTGACGGGCGCGATGAGCCGGCTTTGCAGGAAGAAGCTGAAACTCCGGTTTTGAACAGAATAAAAGACGGTTCCCTGCGGAAATTTTCCTGCAACGGAGAAAAATTCAGCATAAACCTGTCCGGCGGTTTTACGAGCCTTACGAACGTTTCAGAAAAGCTTGTCGTGCGCCGTATCTATGACGAATCCTTCAAACTGATAAAAAAAGAAACCTACAAAAACTCAAAAGAGCTTGCCTCAATTACACAGATTACTCAGACTGACTATGAATATTCACCTGAAAACGGAAATCTTTTAAAAACCGTCCTCGAAAATTTTCCCCAGAAGACAAAACTTGAACGCGATTTTTCAGAAAACGGAAGGCTTTCTGCCGAACAGAAATTTCACTATGAAGAAATAAAACAGCCGGAAAACAAAAAAAAGTCTTCTTCAAAAAATCAGAACGAAGCCAGTGCCGGCGAAGAAAAAAAATATGAACTTTTAAAGGATTACTCAAAAACTTTTGAATACGACGACAGCGGAAGGACTACAGAGGTTTCGCTGATTCAGTATTTTTACTCAACGGACGCAAAAAACAGAAGAATCACTTCCGAAAAAAAACAGGTTACCCGCTACGAATACAATGTTGAAGGCAGGGCAGACGAATACTTTGAAGAAGACGGAATTCTCCGCATAAAAACGATTTATACGGCTGCTGCGGATTATACAAAAACTTTTTACTTTGACAACGGATTTTCGGTCATCAGCGAATTTGAAAACGGACTTAAAGTTTCTGAAAGCACCTGGGAAAACGAAAATCTTTTGAGGAGACGGACTTTTGAAGCAGATTAAAAATTTTTTCAGCGCATTAAAGTGGGTATTTTTCGTTTCAAGGCGTTTTAATCAGGTTGACCGCAGGGGACGTGCCCGCATAAATTCAATTCTTGCTTCACTCGGAATCTGTTTCGGCGTCATGACGCTTATAACTGTAATCTCCGTGATGAACGGTTTTCAGATGAGCTACATCGACTCAATCATGGAAGTAAGTTCTTATCATATCCGGGTGAGCGGAATTGATGAAAAATCTTCCGCCGCTTTTGAAAATGCCTGTGCCAAAAATCCTGAAATCCGTACTTCCTTTGAATTTATGGAAGCCCAGACTCTTATGACCGGGCGCAACGCAAAACAGAACGCAGCGTTAATCCGTGCAGTTCCGGAAAATTTAATGCAGATTGATGAAGGTTTCAGAAAAGAAGCAAAATTGTGGTCTGGAAATTTTGATCTGTCTGAAGATGATTCGATTGTTCTGGGAACTGAACTTGCCCGCAGGCTCGGAGTAAAAACCGGCAGCAAAGTTGAACTTTTTGCCCTTTCCGGCGGAAACGACGTCAGCCTGATTTCTTCGGACAGGGTATTTACTGTAAAGGGCGTCATCAGAACCGGCTATGCGGACATCAATTCTTCGTATGCCTTTATCAGCCTGAAAGACGGAAAGAAATATTTTGGGGAGGACGCTCAAAGCCTTTACGGAATAAAACTCTACGATACGGGAGCAGACACAAAGGTAATCAGGGAACTTGAAGAACAATTTGAAGTCGCTGAATGTGAATCATGGAAAAGTTACAACCGCTCGTTTTTCGGAACGCTGAAAATCGAAAAAAACATGCTGCTTCTGCTTGTCCTCATTATTTTTATCGTAGTCGCAGTCAACATTTTTAACGGAATGAGGCGGATGGTTTTTGAGCGGCGGGAAGAAATTTCCGTTCTGTCGGCTTTCGGGGCACAGAAACATTCAATCCAGTCGATTTTCATAATGCAGGGATTTTTGACGGGCGTAAGGGGCTCACTTCCCGGACTTGCGGCAGGACTGCTTTTGAGCGTAAAAATGTCCGTAATTTTTAAGATTATGTCTAAAATTGTATACGGTTTTCAATATTTTTTTCTGAAACTTTTTTCCCCGGAGAATGCAATGTATCTGCGCGAAAACCCGATGTACATGCTTTATGCAAATATTCCGCCGAGAATCTTTGTAAATGAAGTATTTTTTATAACAGTATTTGGAATTTTTGCTTCACTTCTGGCAAGCTGGTGTGCAAGCAGTTCAGTTTTAAAACTTACCGTTGCGGAGGTTATGAGGGATGAATAACGCAATCATCAGCATTCAGGGACTTGAAAAAACTTACAGGACAGAAAGCGAAACACTCACGATTTTTAAAGATCTTGACCTTCAGATTGAAGAACGCAAAAAAATCGTAATTACCGGCGAAAGCGGCAGCGGAAAAAGCACTTTTCTGAATATCGTCGGCGGACTTGATAACGCAACGAAAGGCGTCGTAAAAGTCGGGCCTTACGAAATCACCTCTCTTAACGAAAAACAGATTTCAGAATACCGTTCAAAATACCTCGGGCTGATTTTTCAGTTTCATTATCTCTTAAAAGATTTTACGGCTCTGGAAAATGTCTTTCTGCCGGCGTACATGGCTGGAATGAAAAAAAACGAGGCGGTAAAAAAAGCGCGGGAACTTCTGCGCGACGTCGGACTTGAAGACCGCGCTTCTCATCTTCCGTCGCAGCTTTCAGGGGGAGAGCGGCAGAGGGTTGCGGTTGCGCGTGCGTTGATAAATGATCCGAAAGTCATTCTTGCGGATGAACCGACCGGAAACCTTGATCCTGCAAATGCGCGGATGATCGGTGACCTGCTTTTTTCAATGGTCGATAAATACAACAAAACTCTGCTTCTTGTAACTCACGACATGGAACTTGCTTCAAAAGGCGACGTGATTTATTCAATCAAAGAAGGATGCCTTAATGAAAACTAGTGCTTCGGTTTTATATGCTTTAAGGCTTCTTTTTCCTAAAACGGGCAGAAAATCCAATGCCAGACGGAGCCTCATCGGAGCGTTTCTGTGCATTGCAATCAGCCTGATTCCGCTTGTAATGGTGCTGACTGTTTCCAGCGGAATGATAAAGGGAATGACGAGCCGCCTCATCGGACTTTCAAGTTCGCATCTGTGTGCAGTCCTTCATCCTGACATTGAAGAATCTCAGTCGGCGGAAAAACTGAAATCCCTTGCAGCGGCTTTTTCTCAGGTTGACGGAGTTGAAAATGCTTTTCCGGAAATTCAGGCAATAGGACTTGCAGCGGGCAAAAAAATGAGGACGGGGGCAAATGTCCGCGCCGTTCAGAATGATATTTTTTCAAAAAATCCCTCGTTTTCCACGCTTTTTGAAATCATCGAAAGTGAAGGCGGCATTACGCAGACAAACCAGATTGTTCTTGAAAACGGAAAAAACGCCGTAATCGGTAAAAAACTTGCAGAAACGCTCGG
>CAVJKK010000141.1:0-4645 GCA_963649855.1 Anaerovoracaceae bacterium | reverse complement strand
GGACTTTTTGGCGAAAAGAAAACGGACAAGGTTTAAGGGTGGAAAAATGCAGGATAAAATGAATTTCATAAAACAGAAGAAAAATCTGCTGTGCGGTTTTGTGCTGCTCGCAGTTTTGTTTGTCGTGCTTGCCGTTCTTGAAGCGGTTTTGCCGAGAACTTCCATTCTTTTTACGGTTTTGAAAAAGGGCGCGATTTATTCGCTTGTTGCGGTGAGCATGAATCTGCTGAACGGATTTACAGGACTCTTCAGTCTTGGACAGGCGGGCTTTATGCTTCTTGGCGCATACACCTACGGAATTTTTACGATTCCTGTAGAAGCGCGTGCTCAGGTTTATCAGTATTTTAACGGCGGACTCATTCAGTTTACGCTGCCGGTTGCGGTGGCTTTAGTGCTTGCAGGCATTGTGGCGGCAGTCTTTGCGTTTTTAATCGGTCTTCCGGTTTTAAAGTTAAAGTCGGATTATCTTGCGATTGCGACTTTAGGTTTTGCAGAAATCGTGCGGGCGCTTTTTCAGTGGGATAAAATCGGAGCGGTTACCAACGGTTCAAACCTTTTGAGAAAATATCCGGTTTTTCAGAGCTGTCTGTTCTATTTTGCGGTTGCGGGACTTTGTATTGCGGTTATCGTGCTTTTAATCAATTCAACTTACGGGCGGGCTTTTAAGGCTGTGCGTGATGATGAAATTGCCGCCGAAGCAATGGGAATCAACCTTGCGGGTACAAAGCAGCTGAGTTTTGTCATCAGTTCATTTTTTGCAGGAATCAGCGGGGCTCTGCTTGCCATGTTCCAGACGACGATTCAGGCAAGTCAGTTTAAGTCTGCCCTGACGTATGAAATTCTTTTAATCGTCGTAATCGGAGGAATGGGCTCGGTTACGGGCAGCTGCATTTCCTCGTTTCTGTTTATCGCGTGTTCGGAATGGTGGCTGCGTTTCCTGGACAGAACCGTTCAGATCGGCTCATTTACGCTTCCGCTTCTGCGTCCCGGCTTCAGAAAAGTCGTGTTTTCAGTTGCAATCATGGCAATCGTGCTTTTCTACCAGAAAGGAATTATGGGAGAAAACGAATTCAATATTAAGGGAATCCTGAACTTTTTTAAGCGAATGAAAAATCGTTTTTCAAAAAATGAAAAAACAGCACCGGAGGCAAAGTAATGACAGAAAACGTATTGAAACTTGAAAACATTACGATGCAGTTTGGCGGTGTCGTTGCAGTCCGTTCGCTCAACATGGAAGTAAACAAAGGTGAAATCGTTTCTCTGATCGGTCCGAACGGGGCAGGAAAGACGACTGCATTTAACGTTGTGACCGGAGTTTATGCGCCGACAAACGGAGCAGTTTACTTTAACGGAAATAAAATCGTAGAAAATCATCCGCGCGGAAAGATGAAAAAACTCTACGCGGGAGAAGAAAGAGGTCAATACCACGGGCATCTTGAGCCGACTCCGGATAAAATTACAAAACTCGGCATTGCCCGCACGTTCCAGAATATCCGTCTGTGGAAAAGCCAGAGCGTTTTTAACAATGTTCTGATTGCGATGCACCTGCGCCGTACGAGCAATGTTTTTACGGCAACTTTCAGACTGAACCGGGCGGAAGAAAAGGCTCAGAGGGAAGAAGTTGAACGCCTCTTAAAAATACTCGGGCTTTACGAAGTAAAAGACGAACTGTGCACGTCGCTTCCGTATGGTTTGCAGCGCCGTCTTGAAATTGCGCGCGCCCTTGCAACAAAGCCTTCGCTACTTTTGCTTGATGAACCGGCGGCAGGAATGAATCCGCAGGAAACGGTTGAACTTACACAGTTCATCAAAAAAATCCGCGATGACTTTAATCTTACGGTTCTGATGATTGAACATCACATGGATCTGGTAATGGATATTTCCGACAGAATCTATGTATTGAATTTCGGTGCACAGATTGCAAGCGGAACTCCAAAAGAAGTTCAGAATGATCCTGTCGTAATCAGCGCATATCTCGGAGAATCGGAGGACGAAAATGCTTAGCGTAAAAAATCTTCATGTTTCGTACGGCGGAATTAAGGCTCTCCGCGGGGTAGATGTTGACGTTCCGGATGGTAAAATCGTAACTTTGATTGGTGCAAACGGGGCGGGAAAATCAACCCTGCTGAGGACAATCAGCGGACTTGTAAAGGCTGAAAGCGGTTCAATCACTTTTAACGGAACTGAACTTCTGGGGCAGAAAATCGACAAAATCTGCTCTGCCGGAATTGCGATGAGCCCAGAAGGAAGACGCGTTTTTGCAGATCTGACGGTAGTTGAAAATCTGCGGATTGGTGCGTATTTAAGAAAAGACCGTGCAGAAATCGAAAAAGATATTGAAATGGTCTATTCGCTTTTTCCGCGCTTGAAAGAACGCAGCTGGCAGTTTGCGGGAACTTTGAGCGGCGGTGAACAGCAGATGCTTGCGGTCGGAAGGGCATTGATGAGCCGTCCGAAAGTGCTTATGCTCGACGAACCGTCACTTGGACTTGCCCCACTTATCGTTCAGCAGATTTTTGATATAATAAAGGAAATCAACAAAACCGGCGTAACGATTCTTCTGATTGAACAGAATGCAAATATGGCTCTTCAGGTTGCAGATCTTGCATACGTTCTTGAAACGGGTTCAATCGTGCTGAAAGGCAGCGGTCAGGAACTTCTGAACAACGAATCAGTGCGCGAGGCATATCTTGGAAAGAAAAAATAGATGAAACTTTCAGACTTTGGACTAAATGCATATTCAAAATATTCAGGCAGCGGAGAAAATAAAGACAGAAGTGCGGCAAGTGAAGTTTTGAATGAACGGTTAAAGGCAGAAAAAAACGTAAAACCGTTTGTTCCGCAGAAGATTTATTCAAATCCCGTGGTGCAGAAGTCCGAAGAACTGAAAGAAAAAAAATCATTTATGCCGGACACGAAAAGCCCGGCAAATACAGCCATCGAAGAAGAAGCACTCAGAAACGGCGGACTTTTAAAAGTTCCGGTTCAGCCGAAAGGGCAGAACGGTAAGGACAGCGTTTACCGCCGGGTTGCAAAGTTCCTGATGCTTATCGGTGTGGACGAAGCGGCAAAAATCCTTCCGCACTTAAGCGAAAATCAGATTGAGAAAATAATCCCTGAACTTGCAACGATCCGTTCGATTGACGAAGCAGAAGCCGCTCAGATTCTTGAAGAATTCAAAGCCCTCACGCAGCGGGCGCGGGAAGATGGCGGAGTAAACACTGCACGCAATATCCTTGAAAAAGCATTTGGTTCACAAAAAGCGGACGAACTTTTAGACAAGGCGGTTCCTTTCAAGAACGGAAAGCCTTTTAATTATCTGAGCGAAGCGGACAGCGAAAAACTTAACGCGCTTTTGAAAGACGAAAGTGCTTCCGTGCGGGCTCTCGTATGCTCAAATCTTCCGGCAAAAAAAGCGGCGGCTTACATTCAGCAACTTCCTGAAAACGAAAAAACGGAACTCATAAAGCGTCTTGCAAATCTGAAAAAAATGAATCCTCAGGTTGTCGCAAAAGTTGATGAAGCGATGCAGAAAAAACTCAATTCACTTGTAACGCAGAAGTCTGAATCAATTGACGGCAAAAATATCCTTGCGGGCATTTTAAAGCAGATGGACAGTTCCAGCGAAGAAAAACTTTTGAAACAGATTTCTTCAACGGATCCTGCCTTGAGCGAAGATTTGCGGGAACGACTTTTTACGATTGATGACATTGTAAACGCAGACGACAGATTCATTCAGAAAAAATTGCAGCAGATGTCCGACGAAGACATCGCATTTTTGATTCACGGAAAGAAGGACGAATTCAGGGCAAAGATTCTTGGAAATGTTTCTTCCAACCGTAAGCAGATGATTCTTGAAGAAGAAGAACGCAATATTCCGATGCGGAAAACAGACGTAGAAAAGCAGACTTCACTCTTTTTTGCATATATGCGGCGCGCGTGGGAAGACGGCAAACTGATTATAAAAGGGCGGGATGATGAAGAATATGTCTGAAAATATTTTAAGAAAAGGTACGGCATACAAAGGATTTGACGTCCTGGACGTTTTTGAAATCAAAGACTATCATTCGACGGCGGTGCATCTTCGCCACCGGAAAACCGGACTTGAAGTCCTTCACCTTGTAAATGATGAAACTGAAAACCTGTTCAGCTTTACGTTCAGAACCCCGAATCCGAAGGGAAATGGTGCGGCTCATATTATGGAACATTCAGTTCTCTGCGGTTCGGAACTCTATCCGCTCAAAGATCCGTTCACCCAGCTTTCAAATCAGAGCGTAAAAACTTACCTCAATGCAGCCACCTTTGCGGACAAGACCGTCTATCCGGCAAGTTCAACAATCGAAACTGATTATTTTAACCTGATGAGCGTTTATGCTGACGCCGTATTTTTTCCGCGACTTTCGGAAGAAATTTTCATGCAGGAAGCCCATCGTCTGGAAATTGATAAAGACGGAAAGCCTTCGATTCAGGGCGTGGTATACAACGAAATGAAGGGCGTTTATTCTTCCTTTGAGTCGGTTGCAATGGACATTCCTTTCCGCGCGCTTCTTCAGAATTCAATCTATGCAAAAGATTCGGGCGGCGATCCGCTGGAAATTCCTCAGATCACTTATGAAGAATATCTTGAATTTCACAAAAAATGGTA
>CAVJKK010000140.1:0-4682 GCA_963649855.1 Anaerovoracaceae bacterium | reverse complement strand
CATGGAAATCCGCGGACTTGGAATCATCAACGTAAGCCAGCTCTACGGCGTCGGTTCAATCCGCGAACAGAAGGAAGTTCAGCTCATCATCCGCCTTGAAGAGTGGGACCAGAACAAGATTTATGACAGAATCGGAACAGACCAGTCAAGCACTGATCTGCTGGGAGTTAAAATCCCTACGATAGAAATTCCCGTTAAGCCGGGACGAAATCTTCCTATTATTATAGAAGCTGCCGCGATGAACGAGCGCTTGAAGGCAATGGGATACAATTCCGCCCGCGACTTTAACCAGAATATCCTTAAGTGGATTGAATCAGGAGAAGCACAAGCCGCCTACTACGGCTCAGATGATTCATACTAGAAATACAATGTGAGGTTTTTTATGACAGAAAAACTGCTTACGGTTTCAAACCGTGCCGGAATCCATGCCCGCCCTGCCGCACTCATCGCGCAGACAGCAAACAAGTTCGCATGTGAAGTTACCATGATAAAAGATGATGCGGAAGTAAATGCAAAATCAATCATGGGTGTAATTACTATGGCTGCGGCTTACAACACGAACATCACTTTGAGGACAGAAGGAGCGGATGAAGTTCAGTGTGCAGACGCAATCGCACAGCTTTTTGAAAATAAATTTGAAGAGGAGTAGCCCATGAAGGAACTTACAGACCGTCAGAATGAAGTTCTGACGTTTATTTCACTCTTTACGAAAGAAAATGTTTGTCCTCCGACAGTGCGCGAAATCAGTGCTCACTTTGGAATCTCAATCCGCGCCGTGCAGGATCATATTGCAGCACTGCAGAAGAAAGGCTACATCACCATAAAGCCGAAAAGTTCACGCTCAATCAGGGTTGTAAACGATACTAATACCAGAAGCACGGAACCATACATTGACCGCGTTCCTCTGCTCGGAACGATTGCTGCCGGAAAACCTCTCTTAAGCGAAGAAAACTTAGATGGCTACATAAACCTGACAGAGCCTTTCGTGCGCCCGGGAAAGAATTATTTTGCACTCCGCGTACGCGGAACAAGCATGATAAATGCCGGAATCCTTGAAGGCGACCTTGCAATCATTGAACAGTGCGCGACTGCCGTTGACGGTCAGATTGTAGTAGCCGTAATCGATGACGCAATCACTTTAAAGCGCTATTACCGCGAAGCCGACAGGGTAAAACTCCAGCCGGAAAACCCAGCCTTTGAACCGATTTACGTAAAAGACCTTCGCGTTGTGGGCGTTCTTTCCAACATCGTCCGCACTTACTAAAACAAGATGACTGCGCCGATTTATCTTTATACTGGCCCTGAAGCCGGAGAAAAAAACGATCAGATTCTCGCACAAAAGGAAGCCTTAAAAAAGAAATTCGGTGACAGTGAAGATTTTGTCTACTACGGCACAGACCTGAATATGAACGACGTCGTCACCCAGCTGATGACGGAATCTCTTTTTACGCCGGCAACTTTCGTAACGATTCGCAACGCAGAGCTTGTAAAGGATAAGAAAGAAATCGACATGCTTGCCCAGTGGGTTGAAACTGCCACGAAAAAGGGAACGGATTCTACAGTTCTTGTCCTCGTGTCTGACGAACTGAAGGTTGACGCAAAACTTGAAAAGCTCGTTCCCGTGGCGAATAAAAAAGTCTTCTGGGAAATGTTTGAAAACCGCAAGGAACAGTGGCTGTATTCGTTCTTCAAGAAAAACGGATATTCGCTCAATGCGGATGCAGCTTCTGCAATCCTCGAAATGGTAGAAAACAACACGGAAGCACTGCGGAATGAGTGCAGCCGTTTCTTCTTCTGTTTTGAGCCGGGACACACCGTTACGGAAGCGGATGTGGAACAGGTTCTTGCGCACAACAGGGAAGAATCTGCCTTTACGCTGTTCGGAGCAATGGTAGAAAATGCAACACCGCAGAAAAGGTTTGAAAACTGCCTTTCCATTCTGCAGAAGATCAGGCTTTCCAAGAAAGACAGCGATGCCGTCGTGATTATCGCCGGGCTTCTGTACTGCTTTAGGAAACTTGCCTTATGGCAGACTCTGCACGCACATAAAACCCCGGACGAAACGGAACTCAAAAAGAACGGATTTACTTCCAAGACGGCGAGGACACAGTATTCAACGGCGTGCAGAATATGGAGCAGCGGACAGGTTGCGGCAATCGTTGCGCTTTTAAGTAAGACGGACATGGATATCCGTTCCGCCGGCACGGCGTTCCAGGACACGCAGCTTCAGTTGATGCTGTACGAAATCATCATAAAAAACGGCGCCTACTGCTCCGAATACGAAGAATAAGCGGCACCTACTTTATTTCAATCTTGTTGAGCAGGTCTTTTAATGCCGTCAGTTCTTCCGCCGTCAGCGTGATTCCCTTGCCCATCTTGTCGTGCTGAGCGTCCCACGCGCGGATGTCGTATTTTGCGGGCTTGCCGTTCCAGCTTACCTTGTTGAGTTCAGTAGTCCAGCCGCCCTTAGAAGTTGCAATAACGCCGACTGCTTCCGTGATTTCAAAAGAAAAGTTTTCTGCCATAGTCTTATCCTTAAAAATTGAAGTTTTTAGAGATTCTTTTACGGAAATTATAATATCAATTTTTTGAACGTGCATTAAAAAAGAATTCAGTATTTTCAAGGTTGCTACACGCCGATAACTAAATTATAATTTACCAATAAAATTATAAAAAAATACTGATATGTTTTTTTATCAGGAGGAATGATGAAAAAAGTAATTCTGACACTCTCATGTGTCCTCGCAGTTCTTTTTGCTGTTTCCTGTGGATCTACTCCGACCGCTGAACCGGAGCCGGAAGTTAAAGATACAGTTGAAGAAATAAAACAAGAGGTAAAAGAAGAAGTTCAGCAGGCAGCCGACTATTCTGCCGCAAACAAGACGCTCTTCGCCCTTACAGAAACTGCCCGCCAGAACGCAATCGCAAGTGGCGCAGAAAAATATTTTGCAGACGGCTTTAACGCAGCAGAGGCAAAGTTCACGACAGTAAAAAACAGCGTTGAAACTGACTCTTCAAAAGACTATTCTGCCGAAATCAAAGATTTGACAGCCCGCTATCAGTCACTTGCTTCTGCAAGTCAGGCTCAAGCGTTAAAAGAAAAGGCTGACGAACTTTCTCTCGCTGCAGAAAATCAGGCTTCTTACGATGCAGGTAAAAAAGCACTCGAAGAATATTCTGCACTTGGAACGGACGCTTCCGGCGCAGACCTCCTTGCAAAGGCAACTGAAGCACTCAACGCTTACAACGACGTAGTAAACAAGGGCTTAAAGGCAAACGCTGCCCGCGAACGTCAGGCGGCACTCGAAGCAAAGAAAAATGCAGACAGCGTGCGCGCCGGAGTTGCAAAGAAAGAAGAATACACAAAGGCTTCTGAAACCTTCAAAAAGGCAGATTCTTCTTATGTAACGGCAAACATTGAAGGCGCTTTCAACGGCTACAAGTCGGCAAAAGAAACTTTCAGTTCACTCTATGAAGAAATCAAAGAAAAGCGTGCTGCCGCACAGATTCTGATTGACGCTGCAAAACAGAAGGTTGCAGACGCTGAAAACTACGCCGTAGAAGCAGATACAATCGCTCCGCTTGAAGGTGAAGTTGCAGGAATCGAAGCAGAAGACGCAGTTCTCCTTGAAGAAGACAATCTTGCAAACCCGGAAGATGCCGTAATCAACGTTGAAGAAGGCGTTACGGCTAAAACGGCTGAAAAAGTAGCAGAAACAGCAATCGCGGCTGAAGGTGCCGTAAACTCGGCAATTCAGGAAGCAACGGCAACGGAGGCTCAATAATGAAAAAGTTGATTACAGCAGCACTTGCAGTTCTTTCTGCATCACTGATTTTTGCAGTAAGCTACAAAAACAACACCTATCAGAAACTTGCAAACGAATACACAAAAAAGGCTCAGAATGCACTCGATGCCGGTGATTACGTTCTTGCAGAAGACTATGCAAAAAAGGCTGAAGAAAACGCAGCGCTTTCGCAGGCATACATTCAGAAAATGCTCGCAAAGTCTGAAGCAGATTCAGCAATGAAAGACGCTTCTAAACGCCTTGACTACGCAAAATCAATCGGCGCGGACAGAAACTTTCCGATGGCATACTCTGCTGCACAGAAATCTTTTGCAAGTGCAGACGATGCCTACAAGGCAGAAGACTACACGACGGCAGCAGCGTATGCAAAGCAGGTTCTCGAAGCACTCGCAGACATCAAGGAAATTACACCGCTTCCGAAGTATTATATCGTTCGTCCGTGGGCAGAAACTAAAGACTGCTACTGGAATATTTCCGGTCGTCCTTACGTTTACAACAACCCTCTCCTCTGGGAAAATCTGTATCAGGCAAACAAATCGAACATGCCGAAACCGAACGACCCTAACCTGATTATGCCGGGAATGAAAATGGAAATCCCGAGCATTACGGGCGAATACCGCGAAGGCGTTTACTCGCCGTCAAAAAAATACGACGGATATTCAGCAAACAGCAAGTAAATAAAACTAACGTCACCCTGAACTTATGTTCAGGGTCTTTTTTTTATGCGCTAAATCATAGCGCCGGTTGAGCTTGTCGAAACCAAGCGTACTGGTGGTTACTGCGCTTCGCTTGTGCCTTCGGACGACAAGCTCAACCACCGTGTTTACTACGCCTTTTCTTATAATATTTACACAGTGATTCAAAAACCCGACATTC
>CAVJKK010000139.1:0-4715 GCA_963649855.1 Anaerovoracaceae bacterium | reverse complement strand
TCGGTCGGTTCTGTCATCAAACAGAGGAGGCAAGTATGCCTAGCTCTGTTTGTGCCAGCCCCTCCCTCCGCCTTTTTTTTCACAACTCATTCAAAAAAATAAAACTCAATTCATTTACTTAAAATAAAAAAATCACACAGAGGCAAAAAGATGATTTTAAAAAACTTTGTCGTATTTGAAGGAATTGACGGTGCGGGAACTTCAACCCAGATTAACGCCTTAAAAGCACGCGCGGAAGCAGACAGATTTTTCTTTACGACAGAACCGACAGACTCCCCGACCGGAAAATTTCTTCGCACGATGCTCAAAGGAGACGTAACTCTTGACCCGCGCACGAGCGCATATCTTTTTGCAGCCGACCGCGCAGAACACCTCTGGGGCACGAGTGGCACAAACTGCGGAATCGAAAGCCTGTGCACACAAGGAAAAATCGTCGTAAGCGACCGCTATCTTTTTTCAAGCCTGACATATCAGAGCGTAAGCTGCGGAGAAGAACTTCCGCGCCTTTTAAACTCCCCGTTTCCGCTGCCGCAGTTGCTGTTCTTTTTCAAGATAAATCCCGAAACAAGCTTAAAAAGGGTTGACGGCAGGGGGGAACGAGAAATCTACGAAAAACTCGACTTTCTGACAGCCACCGAAGAACGCTACGAAAAACTCATGGACGAATACAGTTCAAAAGCTGAGGGAATGAAAATCATCACCCTTGACGCTTCAAAAACAAAGGAAGAAGTAAGCAAAGACATCTGGGCAGAACTGAAAAATCTCCTCTAAACCGCACCTTTTTCTGCCGATAACTAAAGCGTGAAAAGATTTCTTGCAGTTTTTACATTCATCGCGATTTTTTCAGTTTTCTCGCCAGGTCCGCTCAGTGCCTACATGGTCAAGTACAAGGAAGACTACTACAGGCTTTTCCACGTTCACTACCAGCAGTATCCCGACGACGTAATGGAAAACATCTACTGGCTTGAACAGGCGGTAAAGGCTGATTTCTGCAATCCTCTGTATGCAAACGTAAAAATCAATAACGAAACCGACTGGGAAAAATACCGCTATCTTTTCATGATGCACCTCAACTTAAAGCTCATCGAACAGCACTTAAGGCTCGGCAGAACCTACGACCACAAGGAAGCAAAGTTCTACGAAGCGCCGTTCCGCGAAATCTACATCGAAAACCTCAGCAAAACCTTAAGCTGCTATCAGGCAGGCCTTTATTACTGGCAGGAAGCGAAACTCTGGGCTGAAAAAGCAAGCGTGAAGAAATTTCAGTTTTTAACGCTCACCGATGCACAGCACTGGGAAGATGAACGCGAACGGGTTTCAACCGGCAGCCTCGACTACGAAAAAATCCTGAACCGCGAAATTACGCGCGTACAGAAAGTAATCAGCGACTATCAGAACATGTCCGACGAAACGTATTAGCCATGACAGCGAGTTTTTAGCATGACGATTACAAAAATGAAAATCTCTTTTCGTCATCATGACGATTGCAGGAATTTGCAAAAACAGCATTCGTCACCATGACGATAGCCAACATTTGCTAAAAACAGCATTCGTCATCATGACGATAGCCAGCATTTGCCAAAAACAGCATTCGTCATCATGACGATAGCCAGCATTTGTTAAAAATGACATTCGTCATCATGACGATTGCTGAAATTTAAAAAAGCGGCTTTCGTCACCATGACGATTGCAAAAATTTAAAATGTCTTTCGTCATCATGACGATTATAAAAACTTCAAATAGCCTCCCGCCAGCATGGCAATTACTGAAATCTAAACCGCCTTTAAATCTAAAATGCTTTTCGCTAGAATGTTTCATCATGCAGTTTGAAGAAAAAGATATTGTTTACCCGCCTGTGCATCCCGGCACGGACAGAACTTTCATCCGTTTTTACAGCGGAGCTCCCGATTTGAATTCAATCTATTATGCAGAGCGCGACGGTCAGCCTCAGCGCATTTTCGTTACGGACACGAACATCGCTTCCCTCGCCTGCCTAAAGCCCTTCATAAATCTTTTCCGCGATGAAAATTATGCCCTTCCGAAAATCGAAAACGGTTTTACGGCTCACCGTGGCAGGGACGTCCTCCTTATTCTCGGCAGCGGCGAACCTTTCAAGACCATCGAAAGCGTGCTTTCAATCTGCAGGGCTGCGATTGACTCTAACGCACAGCGCTCAGCGGTTTTCGTTGGAATCGGCGGCGGCGTAATTACCGACATGACGGCTTTTGCCGCTTCAATCTTTAAGCGCGGCGCTTCCTGCGAACTTATCCCGACAACCCTTCTTTCCATGGTGGACGCTGCTGTCGGCGGAAAAACGGGCTGTGACTTCGATTCCTACAAAAACATGATAGGCTCGTTCTTTCCGGCTCAGAAAATCCACATCATTCCGTCTTTCATAAAAAGCCTTCCTCAGCACGAATACCGCAGCGGCATGGCAGAAGTCGTAAAGACGGCGATGCTCTATTCAAAGGAACTTTTTGAAAAACTCGCAGCAAAACCTGAAATCCTGCAGAACCGCGATGATCCTCTCGTTGAAGAAATGATTAAAATCTGCGTAAGCGCAAAGGCAGCGGTCGTTGAACAGGATTTGACGGAAAAAAATATCCGCATGCAGCTGAACCTCGGTCACACGTTCGGTCACGCGCTCGAAAGCCGGGCAGGTCTTGGCGTCGTAACTCACGGAGACGCAGTTGCGTGGGGAATGGCTCGTGCGGCTGACCTTTCAAGGAAAATGGGTTTGTGCTCAAGTGAATACGTTTCAACTGTAAAAAGCGTGCTGAAAAGTTTCGGCTGGCAGACTGAAGCGCAGCATCCGGCGCTGGAAGGAAAATACAGCTCAAAGGAAGAAGCGGCACACTCACTTTTTGACGCAATGAAAAAGGACAAGAAAAACGCTTCAAGCAAGGTGCGGTTTGTCCTTCAGGAAGACATCGGCGAAACGGTCATTACGGAAGCAGAGGAAAGCGACGTTCTTTCCGTGCTGATGTAAGGGGAAAACAATGGACATTTCAAAATATTTTGACTGGGCAGCGACTTCTCCGGCAGACCCGCAGATTTTAAAGGATTCCCTCGAAATTGCACTCGAAAACTTTGCAAATCCGTCGGCAGTTCACAATCAGGGACAGAAAGCCCGCAAGGCGTTTGAAGAAGCACGCGCAAAAGCGGCAGAAGTTCTCGGCGTAAAGGCTGAACATGTTTATTTTACAAGCGGCGGAACTGAAAGCGACCACATTCCGCTTCTTTCCCTCTTAAACCGTGAACCTGACGGAAACGGCAGCAGGGGAACGATAATTTTAAGCGCGATTGAGCACCCCGCCCTCCGCGAACAGGCGGCTGTCTTAAAAAAGCAGGGCTTTTGCGTGGTAAGCGTTTTTCCGGACAAAAACGGCTTCATAAGCGCAGACTCAATAATTGAAAAACTCACGCCGGACACGCTTTACGTCAGCGTGATGGCTGTAAACAACGAAACGGGCTGCATTCAGCCGATATACGAAATTGCTGACAGAATTACGGAAGCCACGAAAGGCAAAAGACGCCCGCATTTTCACGTTGACTGCGTGCAGGCAGCAGGAAAGATTCCGCTCAACCTCAATTACAGCGGAATTGACAGCGCGGCACTGAGCGCACACAAAATCTGCGGTCCGCGCGGAAGTGGTATCCTCGTCTTAAAAAAGGAAATAAAGCCGTTCTTAACCGGTGGCGGGCAGGAAAAAAACATCCGCTCAGGCACGGAAAATCTCTTTGGGGCTGTAGCCTTTGCAAAGTGCCTTGAAAAATATTATGTTCCCGCAAACTTTGAAGAGCAGAAGGCTGCCACGCTTGATTTTATAAAATCACTCAAAACCTTGAAAAACTGCACGCTTGTTCCGGAAATCCGCGCAGAAGAAGATGAGAATATTCAGAAAAAGTTCAGCCCGTATGTGGTGCAGGCAGCGTTTAAAGGAATTCCTGGAAATGTGATGGTGAGGGCGCTGGACGCAGAAGGATTCTGCATTTCAACGGGAAGTGCCTGCTCTGCAAAAAAGCAGAGCCGCCCGATCTTAGCCGCAATGAACGCAAGCCGCGACATTCAGGACACGGCAGTCCGCTTCAGTTTCGGACCGCTGACCTCAAAAGAACAGATGCAAAATCTGTTTGACGCAGTAAAAAACATCTGCAAGGATTTTTGCTAATCTACACAATCCTATTCAGCGTCAGACGTTTCTTCTGCTGGCTGTTCTTTCTTTGATTTGATGTGGATTATTTTTCCGGTGCGTTTGATTCCGTCCGGGAGGCGTTTGTCTTCGTCCTTTCTTTTGTAGACTCTTTTTTCAGATTTCTGGCCGTATTTTTCAGCCTTCATTGCTTTCTTTTCTGCACGAGCCTTCTTGCGGTTTTTCTGTTCCTTGTCGATGAACCTCAACGCAGAATCAAGTCCGCCGAGTACTTTCTGCATGTCTTCCTGAAAAATGGAAATCTGAAGACGGTCAAAATCCGAGCCGTCACCTTTTTTGCTTTCAACAATCTGAAGGAAGATGTCGCCGTTGCGGTTCTCCTTTACATTGAAAAAATATGAACGATTGTCCAAAACAACTTCTGTAGTATAAAGTTCCCCGCGGATACTCATGACTGTCCTTCCTTAAAAATGTTATTAACCTTAATTTCTGGTTTTCATAATAAATTCAAATAGCCTCTCGCCAAAAAACTGTACGACCTCGTGTCGTGCCAAGAAACTT
>CAVJKK010000138.1:0-4728 GCA_963649855.1 Anaerovoracaceae bacterium | reverse complement strand
CTTTAAGATTTTTGCCGGTTTCTTTGTTTCTTTCTTTAAACTTCTTTCCATAAGACCTGCAATCGTTTTTTCCAAAGGCGGATTCGTTTCCGTTCCTCCGTGTCTTGCCGCAAGACTTTTAGGAATTCCTGTCTTTACCCATGAGTGCGATTTTACTCCGGGACTTGCGACAAAGTTAAACAGCCGTTTTGCTTCTAAAATCCTTGTTTCGTATTCAGAAACCATAAAATTTCTTCCGGAAAATAAACGCTCTCTTGCCGTTGTAACAGGAAATCCTGTCCGTCCCGTTTTTTATAATGCTGACGCTTCAAGAGGACGCAGTTTTCTGTTTGACGGAAAAAATGCAGACCTTTCAAAGCCGGTTCTTCTTGTTCTTGGCGGAAGTCTCGGGGCTCACCAGCTGAATGAACTTGTCGTTCAGAACCTTGAATGGCTTACTCAGCGTTTTAATGTAGTTCATCAGTGCGGATCAAAAGATGCGGATTTTGTGCCGGCTCAGGGTGATTCATATTTTCCTTGTCCTTTTATTTATGAGCAGATGCCGGACGTGATTGCCTGTGCGGACGTAATTTTGTCGAGGGCGGGGGCAAACACAATCTGGGAAAGTGCCGTTGAAGGAAAAAGCGCGGTTTTAGTTCCCCTTTGCGGAAGCGGAACGCGCGGAGACCAGGTTGACAACGCAGAATTTTTTGAAAAAAACGGGGCTGCCTTCGTTCTTACGGGAAAAGACGCATGTTCTGAAAACTTGAAAAACAGTCTTGAAAAACTTCTTGACGAAAAGATCCGTAATCAGATGGCTCAGAAAGCCCTTGAACTTGCGGGCGGAAAACGTGCAGCCTTAAAAATTGCTGAACTCATAATGGACGAAATAAAATAAAAATCTTTGCGGGAGAATAGAAAATGCATTTTACTTTTGTTGACATTGTTTTTGCCGTAATCGTGCTTGTTTTTGCCGTGATGGCGTGTTCAAAAGGTTTTATCGAAGAACTTTTCGGTAAGGTCTCAATAATTGCAGGCGTTTTTGTTGCCGTTGTTTTCTGCGGAAGGCTAAGTCCGTATTTGCAGAGCATAATAAAAGTAAATGCGGTCTGCGTCGTGCTTGCATTCATCATTCTGTTTGTCGCAACATTTTTGTTTTTCAAGCTTTTGCAGAGCGTAATCAGCGGAGTTACGAAAGGAGAAATCTTAAACAGCCTCGACAGAATCTTAGGTTTCGTCCTTGGTGCGTTTGAAGGTCTTTTTATCGTCTGCTTTCTCCTCGTTCTGTTGAATGCTCAGCCGTGGTTTGACACGTCTTCCGTAACGGACCGGTCCTTTTTCTGGGCAACGCTTTCGGGAATCCTTGAAAAACCCGTAAAAACACTTGGAGAGATTTTTGTCTGATGTTTGAAAACCTTCTTTATCAGGATGCTGCCTCACTTCTTGCAGGCGACATTAAAAAAAACATTCTTCCTTCGTCGATTCTTCTTGCAGGTCCCCAGTCTTCGGGCAAACTGACCTGTGCCTTAGAACTTGCGCGCATTCTTTCGTGCAGCGGAAATCCGGAAACTAAAGGGCTGTGGACTTGTGAATGTCCTTCGTGCAAAAGACAGAAAGAACTTGCCGGAACAAACGTAATTCTTGCAGGTCCTCGCGACTGTTCCCTTGAAATTCTTGCTGCAACGCGAACCCTGCTCGATGCCGGTGCGAATAATTATTCGTACCTGAAGGCTGCAACCTATCTTTACATCCGGTCTGTCAGAAAACTGACGCTTCGTTTCAGTCCCGTTTTGTGGGAAGGAGACGACAAACTTTCAAAACTTTCGCCTCTTGTTGAAGAAATCAACGAACAGCTCGAAAAATTAAATCCCGCGCTGCCGCTTCCTTCAAATGAAGAACTTTCAGAAATTACTCAGAAAATCCTTCTTGCTTCCCAGAAACTTGAAAACAGTTTTATGTACGATTCCCTTCCGATTGAGCATATCCGCAGGGCTTCTTTCTGGGCTAGAATGAAGTCAAATGACGGAAAAAAAGTTTTGATAATCGAAAATGCCGACAGAATGAACGAAAGTGCCCGCAACGCGCTGTTGAAAATCCTCGAAGAGCCTCCTGCCGACGCCGTGTTTATCCTTACGACTGCAAGCAGGGGAGCCGTAATGCCGACGATTTTGTCGCGAGTCCGCACCTATAATTTTGTCCTTCGCACAAAAGACCAGCAGAAAGAAGTGATTGAGCGGGTTTTTCACGACAGGGCGGAAAAAGGTGATTCTGACATTCAGCAGTATCTTGAAACATTTCTGCCGGTTTCACCTCTGGAAATCAGAAAATGTGCTGAAGATTTTTACAACGGAATAAGGCAGAACCATCTCATTCAGATCGGTGAAATCATAAAAAAATGCGGTGATTTTGAGCCGAGAACTCTTTTTAAGATTTTTCTGCAGGCTTTGATTCACTCTCAGAAAAATCCCGTAATGCAGAATGAGTTTTGTGGCCGTAATGCAGAAGTCGAAGTAAAAAATCTGACCGTAATCCGCGAGTGTTACAACAACGTAAATATTTACAACCAGAAGCCGGTAGCTGCGCTTGAAAAACTCTACCGCGATCTGGCGGCAATCCGCAAGCAGAATTTTTTTTAATCTGAGGTGAATATGCAGGAATTTTCAAACCGCGTGTATGAAAAGCTCTCAAAACTTTCTTCCGGTCAGATTGAACTTTTTATAAACGACCTGAGGAATCAGAATGAAATCTTCAAGTCAATCCTTCAGTCGCTTGCAACCGGACTCGTCTGCGTTTCAAAAGACTGGAAACTCGTGCAGATTAACAAGGCGGCAGAGCGTCTTTTGCCTTTAAAATCACTCCCGGACGAAAAATCTTCCCAGAAGTTTTATGATTTTATTGATGACGAAGAAATTTCTGCCTTTTTTAAGGACTGTGATGAAAACAATAAGACGAATTTAAGCGAAGAATACACGTTTTCTACTTCCGGCGGTTCAACGAGATTTATTGAAATCTCCGTAACCCCTCTTGTTCAGAATAATGAAATTTCAGGCAGCATCGTGAAAATTGACGACGTAACCCAGAAACGAAATCAGGAAGTCCTTCTGCATAGAATGGAAACGATGGCAGGGCTTACGAACATTGCGGCGAGCGTTGCACACGAAATTAAAAATCCGCTCGGGGCAATCAGCATCCACATTCAGCTTTTACAGAAAGCAATCAAAAAAAAGCGTGAAACTGACGGACTTCTGCCTGAGCCTAAGTTTACGGAAAATTATCTTGATGTCGTAAATCAGGAAATTGACCGGCTGAACAAAATTGTCGTTGATTTTCTGATGGCTGTCCGTCCCGTTTCTGCCAACTTTTCGCTCGTAAAGGTGAACAGCCTTCTTACAAACTTTATTTCTTTTATAACGCCGGAATTCAACGAAAAAAAAGTAAAGGTTGAAAATGAACTCTGCAAGGAAGACGTAAAGCTTCTGATTGACGAAAAACTTTTCCGCGAGGTTCTTGTGAATATCGCGCAGAATGCACTTGCAGCGATTGAAGAGAGGTTCAGGGTAAATCTAAAGTCAAACGCATTTGATGAAGTGTTTTTCGGAAAAATCCTCATAAAAACTTCCGTAAATGATGACAAATTCATCCTGAAAATTTCTGATAACGGTTGCGGTATGAGCGAAGAAGTAAAATCGCGCATCTTTGAGCCTTACTACACGACAAAGGCAAACGGTACAGGGCTTGGAATGGCGATGTCCTATAAAATCATAAAGGAATTTGCGGGGGATATTTCAGTTGAGTCAACTCCGGGTGAAGGTTCCTGCTTTACGCTTACGATTCCTGTTCCTCAGACTCAGCACAAACTTTTAACGCACAAAGAAAACAAACTGCTTGAAAAATAGCGGGAGAAAATAAAGATGAAGTTTACGATTTTAGTCATAGATGATGAAAAAAATATCCGTGAAGGGCTTGCCGCCGATTTTGAAATGGACGGCTACAACGTAAAAATTGCTGCCAATGGCGATGAAGGGCTTGATTTCCTTTCAAAAGGCGATATTGACCTTGTAATTACGGATTTAAGGATGCCCGGAACTTCGGGGGAAGACGTCCTTAAAAAAGTTACGCGGGAAATGCCTGGAATTCCGGTAATCGTTCTCACCGGGCACGGCTCGATTGATGCGGCTGTTTCTGCAATGCAGAACGGTGCCTACGATTTTTTGACAAAACCGCTGAACTTAAATCACCTTGAACTTGTGGTAAAACGTGCCTTAAAGGGCAGGGAATTGAGTTTACAGCATCAGGAACTTTTGTCTGAAGTAAAGTCTGCTTCCCCTGCTGCCAACATGGTCGGAAAAAGTGCTGCTCTCCAGAAAGTGAATACTTTGATAAAAAAAGTTGCGGATTCAAAGTTAAGCGTTTTGATTACCGGGGAAAGCGGTGTCGGTAAGGAAGTTGTCGCGGATGCAATCCAGCAGAATTCTTCGCGGCGGGACAAGCCTTTCATAAAAGTCCACTGTGCTGCCCTGAGCGAATCTCTTCTTGAAAGCGAACTGTTCGGTCATGAAAAAGGTGCTTTTACAGGGGCTGAAACCCTTCATAAAGGAAAATTTGAACTTGCAGACGGCGGGACGATTTTTCTTGATGAAATAGGAGAAATAAATCCGAACGTCCAGGTTAAACTTCTGCGGGTTTTGCAGGAAAAAAAGTTTGAACGTGTTGGCGGTGAAGATACAATTGAAGTGGATGTCCGTGTAA
>CAVJKK010000137.1:0-4738 GCA_963649855.1 Anaerovoracaceae bacterium | reverse complement strand
TTCTTTTTCCTTTATCTTGTCTTCGTCGGGACCTGTTTCAAAAACACCGCCTTCGATGAATTCGTCAAGGGAGATTTCTTCTTCCCCGCCGGAAGCTGCGGCTGTTTCTGTCTGTGCAGGTTCTGCTGCATCAGCGTTCTGTGCGTTTTCTGCTTCGTTTGCAATCTTGAAAAGTTCTTCCGTAGAAAGGGCAGTGTCCGAGTTGTCGTAGTCTGAAGCGGAAAGAGGATCGTCAACTACGTCTAATTCTGAAAAATCAGGAAGGTCTGTTTCGATGTTAAAAATATCATCGTTTTGTGTGCTGTCAGAGGAATCTACTGTTTTTGGCGGAGTTTTTACCCATACGCCGTAGCTGTCAAGTTCGTTTGTGTCTTTTGAATCACTCATAAAGTTCCCCTTCAAAATTGGATTTATATCAGATTGTCGGCATTTTTTGCCCGAATCTTCAATATAAAAGCCTTATAACACGATATTTTATCAAAAAAAAATTCATACGTCTATTTGTTTTTTTTGTCGGGCGGGGGTGGAGTCCTTCGTTTGTTTTGAGGATAAAAAATTGCTGTAAAAAACTGAAAAATCTGCCGATAAGGTAGATTATGAAAAGATTCAGGTTTTTATCAGCCGGCCTTGCAGGTACTTTTGTCTATGTCCTTTTTTCGGTAATCGCGGGACGTGACGGTCTCCTTGCTGAACGTCAGCAGCGTGAACAGAAAAGACTTCTCGCCGTACGCACACAGACAATTCAGAAAATCAACAGTCAGCTTCAGCTTGAATGTACTGCCCTGCAGAATGATTCACAGGTTATCGAAGGTCTTGCAAAAAAACTTGGATATGTTTCTTCCGGCGACAAAATCGTAAAGATAAACGGACTTCCCGAGGAAACGGAAAGAACGTACGATGCCGGAACTCCGTTAAAATCAGTTGAAAATGAATATGTGCCGGAGTGGGTGAATAAGGCTTCTGGAATTGCGGCTTTTTGCACGGTCTATCTGTATCTCCTTATGAAAGATGTAAAAAGCGGCGCGTTCAGAAGAAAAAAGAAATCTGTATTTATGGAGGGCATTCCAGTTTATGATTTGCCGCAAATCTGATTCAGAATCCTGTTTTATTGCCGCTGACTACCTCAGACGGGGAAAGGTTGTAATCCTTCCGACCGATACCGTTTACGGTTTTTCGGGAATGGTTGATGGTCGTCACTATTCTTTTCACACAGACCAGAAAATCATGCAGTTAAAAGGGCGGGATGAAGGCAAGCACTTCATTCAGCTTTTGTCTAAGCCTGAAGACGTAAAAAAATACACCCGGGATTTAATTCCTGAAGAACTTCTTGCCTTGTGGCCCGGACCTCTGACGATTATTGTTCATACTTTTGCAAAGGACGGAAATTTCGCTACGACGGCTTTTCGCTGTCCCGGAGACGAGTGGCTCAGAAACGTTATCGGACAGTGCGGTGCGCCGGTTTATTCGACAAGCGTAAACAAAAGCGGTTCGCCTGCGCTTAACAATCTCTGCGACATAAAAAAGGAATTCGGTTCGCTCGTTGATTTGATTATCGATGACGGAGACAAGACACAGGGCATGCCTTCAACCATTGTCTCCCTCGAACTGGATGGAAGCGTAAAACTTGTAAGGCAGGGGCAGTTGAAAGTGAACTGCGCCGTGTAGTTTACTTCTTGTGCCAGGTGGTTTCCAGCAGTTTTGTCTGAACGCTCGTTTCATTTTGATCTGGAATGAGCGTTTTTTTTGTGCCCGAAAGCGTATCCGGTGATTTTACGGAAAGTTTCCATTCGACGGGGGCTGCTGTTGGTGCGGCTTTTAATGCAAGTTCACGCGGAAGTTCCGGCAGAAAGGACGCATTTGTTTTTCCTGCCTGCTTTATTTTTACCTGGCTTCCTGCATCGGTTTCCTGCAGTGAGACTGAAATATTCATCGTTGCGCCGTTCTTAAAGATTATAAAACCGCGTCCGCCCCTTAAAATGACGATTTTGTCCGTAAAAGGTTCGCCTGTCCATGTTCCCGAAAGATTTTCAAGGCTGATTTTGTCAGAGAATGTTCCCTCTGCACCCGAACTGGCTGCGTCCTGCTGTCTTTCGTTTTTTGCCATGTATGGCGCTAAGAAGTCTTCAATCGTTTCTTTTGCGTTTGTGAGCATTTTGTAGTAAGAATCGTAGACTTTTTCCCGCTTCGCAATTTCTCCGCTTTCTGAAAATTTCGCGTAGTAACGGCAGTTCCAGAAAACCGTGGTTTCGTTTTTGCGGTCTTCGTTTATTTCAACGAAAAAAGCGAGTTTATGAAGGGGAAGAGCATTCGTGTCCGGAATTGAAGTTAAAACCGCTGAAGTGTCAGTGCGCTTGTCAGAAACAGAAATCCTGTCGATGGCGTTGAGCTGGGTGTAAAAAAAATCCTGAGCCATTTTCAGCATGTTAATATCGCTTGAAGAAGAAACAACGCCGTAATATTCAATCTGCAGCGGGGAAGCGCAGGCGGCTTTTATAAAGAAAAATGAAAAGAATAGAACTGCTGTTAAGGTTTTAGAAAATCTTTTCAAACAAATCCCCGTTTTACAGGTTTGAGTTTTTGAACTCGCGCTGTAAATCTCTGTTTACGTCGCGCTCTTTTATCGTGGCGCGCTTGTCGTACTGTTTTTTGCCCTTGCAGACGCCTAAGGTAAGCTTTACGCGGCCGTTCTTTAAGTAGAAATCAAGCGGAATCAAGGTGAAGCCTTTTTCTTCAACCTTGCGCTGCAGTCTTTTTAATTCTTCCTTGTGAACCAGAAGTTTTTTTACTCTGTCCGGATTGTGATTAAAAACAGACGAATATTTGTATTCTGAAATGTGAAAATTCCGCATCCACAGTTCACCGTTTTGAATTTCTGCAAAAGAGTCCTGAAAAGAAACGCTGCCTTCCTTTACGGATTTTACTTCCGTTCCTTCAAGCACGATTCCGCACTCATATTTTTCTTCGACGAAATAATCAAAGCGGGCTTTTTTATTTTGAGCGATAATTTTTACACCTTCAGACATAACACAAATTATATTCTTAAAGGCTTTACCTTGCAACCAGACTGAAAAAGTTGTAATTTTTAATAATGTTTACAGATATTTATTCAGTTTCCTACGAAATGAAGCGCCAGCTTTACAGACGCATTTTTACGGTTTTAGCCACATTTTTCATCTGCTTTGTTTTTATAAATCTTGTCCGGGCTCTTCTTGTCTATCCGGTTCTGTCAGAATCTGATTCAATGTCGCCGGAAATTGCTGAAAATAACGTTGTTCTCGTCGCTCCTCTCTTTAAAAAGGCTGAACGTGGGAGCATCATGCTCGTTTCCGGTGAAGAAAAGGAAGCGGTTTCTTTTTTTGCAAAGGCTTCCGATTTTCTATGTCGTTTTTTTACGGCTCAGCAGGTTTCTCTTTCTTCAAAAAATCACACTGTACCTTCCCTGCGGCGCGTCGTCGGGCTTCCGGGGGACACGATCTATATTTCAAATTATCTCGTTTACGTTAAGCCGGCAGGGCAGACTCAGTTCCTTACGGAATTTGAACTTACAAAAATAAAATATACGCTCACAATTCCGAATGATACAACCCTGATTGATAAAAAAATCGGTGCGGCGGGTAACATGGAAAGCATTACGCTTGGAAGTGACGAATATTTCGTGCTTGCGGATAACCGTCTCGAAGCCGGAGATTCAAGGCTGTGGGGTGCAGTGAACTCAAAATCGTTCGCGGGCAGGGCTTTGATGATGTACTTTCCTTTTTCCGCATTTAAGATTTTTTAAGAATCTGAAAAATGGAAATATCCCTCTATATTCACATTCCGTTTTGCAGGCAGAAATGCGACTATTGCGATTTTTTCAGTATTCCTGCTTCAAAAAACTGCCTTCAGCCTGATAGAAATTACGTAACGGCAGTGCTGAACGAGTGCCGCTATTTCGTAAAAAAATATTCAGTCACGCGATGGAAAACTGTCTATGTCGGCGGCGGAACTCCAAGCCGGCTTTCTCCTGAACTTCTTTCTGAACTTGTTACGGGTGTAAAAAATCTTGTCAGCGATAAAAAGGTTGATGAGTTTACGGTTGAGATGAACCCCGAGGACATAACTGAAGAGCTGCTTGAGGCTGCAGAAAAATCCGGCGTAAACAGAATCTCCACCGGCATTCAGGCACTCGATGAAAAAGCACTTTTAAAGATAAACAGGCATTGCACGGCAAAAACTGCCGTCTCTGCGCTGGAACTTCTCCAGAAAAAATGGAAGCACCGTCTTTCCGTTGATTTTATCGCCGGGCTTCCCGGACAGACTTACAAATCTTTTGAATCTCAGTTTGAATACATCTTTAAGCTGAACGTTGACCATATTTCTCTGTACACGCTCACGGTTGAAGAAAATACTCCGCTGTATAAAAAAATAAAGTCCGGCACGGTAAAATGGAATCCTTCAAAAGCTGACAGAATGTGGATTCTTGGACGCAATATCCTCGAAAAAAACAGATTTTTTCAGTATGAAGTGAGCAATTTTTCAAAAAAGGGGAGTGAAAGCCTTCATAATCAGGCGTACTGGAAACAGAAGAATTATCTCGGCTGCGGCGCGGGGGCGTGCGGAACGATTTATGACAGTCCGGCGCTGAGATGGAGCAACACGACTTCAATTCAAAAATACGAAGATTTCTGGCTGAAAAACGGTGCGCTTCCTGAGAAAATTGACGAAAAAAACTTAAGAACTGTCAGAACGGAAGAAAATC
>CAVJKK010000136.1:0-4786 GCA_963649855.1 Anaerovoracaceae bacterium | reverse complement strand
CTCTTACATACTTTTATCGGAATCACAGAAAAAATGTTTAGTTTTTAATGAAAATTATGGGGAGGCCGGTTTTTTTGTACTCTGCTAAGAGTTTTTTTTGCGCGCAGAAGCGTTTTAAAATCTGCCGCAGCGGAAGTCTGTCGCGTTTTTTTGCGCGGACAAGCCGCATTAAGAACGGCGCTTTTACATAAAAGATTTTCGTGCAGAGTTCAAGCAGCTGCGGAGTTTTGTAGAGTACGGTTGCATTTATCAGAATGTTCGTGTCTTTGTTCTGCTCAATGAACTGCTTTGTAAGGCGGACTGTTTCCGGGTAGACGAGGCTTTCCTGTTTTTCAAGAAGTTCCGGCGATGAAAAAACAAGTTTTCCGAGTGCGCGGCGGTCGAGTGAACCGTCTGCGTTCTGTAATTTTATGCCGGCAAGTTCTGCAGGTTTTGAAAATGCTGCGAGAATCTGCGGGGTGGCGTTCTGAATTGCGGCGTGCACAGTTTCGTCAAGGTCGATTGAAACAAAATGCCCGCTCTGACAGAGTTTCTGCGCCGCGTAATTCTTGCCGGCTGCCATCTGCCCGCAAAGGCAGATAATCTGCGGTGTCTGCGGAATTAAGCGGAAAATGTCTTTTATGCTGACGGATTGTGTTCTGGTTTTCAAAATGTAAATTCCTTATGTCGCGTCAGGGATGCTCGCGTGCAAGCACGCTGAGACTTTGCTACGCAAAGTCTTTTATTTACGTGTGCGCTAAAGCGCACGACCTGACGCTGTCGCGTCAGGGATAGTAGCCGCGCCGAAGGCGTTGCGAAGCAATGGAGCGGAAGCGGAACGGCGGATAGCCCGACGGCAGACTTGTCTGCCGGGACGCCCTGAGCTTTTCCTTAATGGAATTCTCCCCACGCTTTTCCTTTTTCCACGCTGACACGGAGCGGCACGTTCAGATGCACGGCGTGTTCCATTTTTTCGGTGATGAGGGCGATTGTGTCGCTTACCGCCTGTTCGTTGTCCGGGCACTCAAAAATCAGTTCGTCGTGAACCTGCAGCAGAAGTTTTGCACCGGTCGGATTTTCACACAGAGAGCGTGTTACGTCGAGCATTGCCTTCTTTACGATGTCGGCTGCACTTCCCTGAATCGGGCTGTTTTTTGCGATGCGGACTGCGCCCTCCATTTCCATTTTGTTCGTTGAATTGATTCCGCGAATCCAGCGGCGTCGTCCCATGATTGTTTCGATGTAACCCGTTTTCTGCGCATTTGCCACGTTTTTATCAAAGAAATCACGCACGCCTGAATAAACCATAAAATAATTTGCGATGAACTCTGCCGCCTGCGTTCTTGAGATTTTCAAATCCTTTGCAAGCGAAAAAGCACTCATTCCGTACATCAGACCGAAGTTCATCGTTTTTGCCGTCCTGCGCATTTCTGCCGTAACGCTTTCCATCGGAACGCCGTAAATGAGCGACGCGGTTGATTTATGAACGTCCGTTCCCTCGTTGAATGCCTGACACAGATTTCTGTCTCCGCTCAAGTGTGCAAGAACGACGAGTTCAATCTGCGCATAGTCTGCCGAAATCAGAACCTTGCCTTCCGGAGCAACGAATGCCGAACGGATTTTTCTTCCTTCTTCCGAGCGAACCGGAATATTCTGCAGATTCGGGTCTTTTGAAGAAAGCCTTCCCGTTGCCGTTCCCGTCTGCATGAACGTCGTGTGCACGCGCCCTGCGCCGTCTGTCATCTGCGGAAGCGTTTCCACATAGGTCGAAAGCAGCTTTGCCTTTGCCCTGTAGTCGAGAATCATTCCCGGAACGGGGTCGCTGTCGCGCAGGGATTCAAGAACGTCGGTGTCCGTCGAGTAGCCGGTCTTCGTCTTTTTGCCCGGCTTCAATTTCCGCTCTTCAAATAAAACCGTGCTCAGCTGTTTCGGAGAAGCGATGTTGAACTCATGCCCGACTTCTTCGTAAATCTCTTTTTCCGCCTTTAAAATCTGCGTCTTGAGTTCAACTGCGTAGTCCTTCAGTTTTTTTGAATCAAGGTGAATGCCGTTTATCTCCATCTGCGCAAGCACCGGAAGCACCTGCATTTCCATCTGCGAATAAAGTTCAAAAAGTTTTGCCGTTTTTAACTGCGCTTCAAAAATCTGCCACAGCTGAAGCGTAAAATCCGCATCTTCCGCCGCATACTTTGCCGCCTCGTCAATCTTGACGTCCGCAAAAGTCTGGTCTTTGCCCACAACTTCTTCAAATTCAATCCCGCGGAGTCCGAGTTTCTGTTCTGCAAGCGTTTCAAGCGCGTAGGGAGATTTTCCAAGCCGGTCCGGTTCTAAAAGCCACGAAGCAATCATCGTGTCATAAAGCGTGAAATTCGGGCGTCCCCCGGCTTTCGCCGGGTCGGGCTCTTGCTCACGGGAGTTCGCAACGATCCCTGACGCGTCGTTCATCACGACATTTAAACCGTTCGTGTAAAGGACTTTCAGGTCAAACTTGGCATTGTGCATTATCACGTTCGTCCCGGATGCAAATAACCGCCTCAATTCATCGAGCGCGTCTTTTTTGGCAATCACCGGAGGAGCAAAAAGCGGGTCTTCGTTTACGATGAGCGGAACGTAAATTCCGTTGCCTTTTTCGTACGCAAGCGAAAAGCCCACGAGGTTTGCTTCCAGAGTGTTCAGACTGTCGGTTTCCGTGTCAAAGGCAACCGTCTTTGCTTTGATTGCTTCGTCAATGAAGGCGGCAAGGTCTTGTCTTGCCGTGCAGGCTCTGTAATTTCCGTGGTTCTTCTTTACTTCAAGTTCCGCGTCTGTAATCTGCGTAACCGTGTCTTGTGCCGGCGTTAAGTCTGCAAAAAGTTCCCCGTTCTGAGCCGTGTTTTCCGGCTGTGCGGCTGCCGTTTTCTGCGTGCCTGCCTTACCGAACGCGCCGTATGTTTTTGCGAGGGCGGGCAGTTCGCGCGTAATCATTTCAGAAGCAAAGTCTGCAAAGTTTAAGTTTTTTATGCTGAAGTTTTCAAAAAAGTCTGCGCCGTCAATTTTTAAGTCTGCGGTGCTGAACGGAACGTTTTCTTCAAGCGTGATGAGTTTTTTTGAAAGAAAGGCATTTTCCCTGCTTGAACGGATTTTTTCTCCGAGGCTTCCCTTGATTTCGTCAGCATGTTCGTAAATCTGTTCGAGAGAGCCGTATTCTGCGATGAGTTTTACGGCGGTTTTCGGGCCTACGCCCGCAACTCCCGGAACGTTGTCTGCACTGTCTCCCATCAGGCTTAAAAGGTCTAGGATTTTCTGAGGTTCAACGCCCCATTCTGCACGGACAGCGTCTGCGTCAGCTTCTGCCCAGGTTTTTATCTTGTCCGGCTTGAGCATGTGGATATTCTGATTAGCAAGCTGCTGTAAATCTTTGTCTGCGCTCAAGATAAGGGCGTGGCGTCCTGCCTGGTCGCATTTTCGGGCAATGGTTGCAACAATGTCGTCAGCCTCGTAGCCGTCAACGCGCACAACCGGAATGCCGAGAATCTTAAGGCAGTCTTCAATCATCGGGAACTGGGCTTTGAGCTCGTCGGGAGTCTTTGCGCGCGTCGCCTTGTATTCCTTGTAGGCTTCGTGGCGGAAAGTCGGAGTGCGGCTGTCCATCGCAGCAACAAAATATTTTGGGTTAAAGTTTTTTAATAAAATGCTTAAGTTGCGGAAAAAACCGAAAAGCGCGCTGATGTTCTGCCCCTTAGAATCCGTAAGCGGGTGTGAAAAAAAAGCATAGAATTCGCGGAAAATCAAACCGTAACTGTCAAGAATATAAACCGTGTCGTCATTAATAAAATCTGCCATAGCAAAATTATAGAGAAAAACACCGATTGTTTGAATTGTCCGGGAGAAGATTTAACGCCGGTTTTTTGAGAACGACGCAGAAGGTTAAACAGCCGAATTTTAATCTGATGGCATTTATGTTAATTTACTTTTTTTTTGTATAGGGTAAAATTTCCGGCATAGGAGATTTTACAATGAAAAAACTGTTAATTTTATGTAGTTTTGTGCTTCTGGCATTTACTTCGTGTCAAACTGTTCCGCTGGAAACTCCGCCGATTTCGGAGTATAAGGGCGAAGCATCGTATTCTAAACCGCCGATGGAATTTATCGGATTTAAGGCAAGTGCTGATACGCTTTCGACGTCAACAGCAACGGTTGTGATAAACAAAAACGGCACACTCGTAAATACTACTTCTACGAATATTTCAAGCTATGATTCGTGGAAGCTTATGAAAAGCGATTCAATAATTGGAAAGTTTGGTGCAAGGCTTGAAGACAGAAACTTTGCAACGGACAAATCTTATGCATATTTTGGAATTTACTCTTTGCAGGAACTCGAACTTTATAAGAGTCAGACAAGATATGTTACTTTTGTTCAGGTAAATAAAAACAGTCTTACATGGGACGGAAAGGATACCCGCGGAAGATGGGGAGCATGTGGTTCTCTCCTTTTGGGCACAGGTATTTTATATAATGCTTTGGGTGCATCGCTTCCAAGTGAAACTGTTGATGGAAAAAGTAATTCGGGTACTAAATCTGCTTACCAGGTTATAGGTATTGGTTGTGATTTGACTGGGCTTATCATGCTTTGTGCTGCAGCCCAAAAGGTAACAACTAAATTTAACTATCAGGGCGATTTTGATATTTTTATTTATGATACGGTGAACAAGGAAGTTTTGAAGAGATACCCTGTAACAATGTACAAGACAGAAGATTTCAATGGTTTTTATCAAGACAGTGATAAATCAAAAGTTGCAAATTACTTTGGTACATTGGTGTCAAACAC
>CAVJKK010000135.1:0-4801 GCA_963649855.1 Anaerovoracaceae bacterium | reverse complement strand
TCTCAAAGCGTTCGTCACCACGCAAAAACTTGAAAGACTCATAGCCGCCGCCCCGAGCATGGGATTCATTTCAAGACCGAATGCCTTAAAATACGCGCCGGCTGCCACCGGAATAAGAATTATATTATAAAAAAATGCCCAGAAAAGATTTTCGTGAATATTTTTCAAGGTTTTTCTGCTCAAGCGGATTGCGCCGCTCACATCAAGAAGGCTGTTTTTCATCAACACAACATCTGCAGCGTCTAAGGCAACATCCGTGCCCGCTCCAATTGCCATTCCCGTATCCGCAACAGTAAGAGCAGGAGCATCGTTGATTCCGTCGCCGACCATGCACACCCTGCCCTGCTTCTTGAATTCTTCCACCGCCTGCGCCTTGCCTTCGGGAAGAACGCCCGCAATGACGCAGTCCACGACCGCAAGCTTTCCGACCGTCTGCGCCGTCTTTTCGTTGTCGCCCGTGAGCATTGCAACGTAGATTCCAAGCTTTTTTAATTCGCTGACTGCCTGAACGCTGTCTTTCTTTATGACGTCCGCAACCGCGATTATTCCAAGCAGGGTTTTGTCTTCCGCAAAGAAAAGGGGAGTTTTTCCTTCTTCGCTCAAATGCTCCGCCTGCCTTAAGATTTTTTCTTCAATAAAAATGCCTTCACTTTTGATAAAACGCAGATTTCCGCCCGAAAGTCTTCTGTCGTCAAGCACAGCACAAAGACCGTTCCCGGCAACCGCCGTAAAATCAGAAGTTTCTTTGAGCGCAATTTTTGTTTCCTCACATTTTTTCAAGACAGCCTTTGCGAGAGGATGCTCGCTCTTTGCTTCAAGCGATGCGGCTTTTTGAAGCAGATCATTTTCCGCAGTTCCGCACGCAATCACGTCGGTTACGACCGGTTCACCTTTCGTAATTGTTCCCGTTTTGTCGAGGACAACGACCTTTGTCTTACCCGCCATTTCAAGAGCTGCAGAAGTTTTAAAGAGGATTCCGTTTTTTGCTCCGACTCCGCTTCCAACCATGATTGCAACGGGAGTAGCGAGCCCGAGCGCACACGGACAGCTTACGACAAGAACGCAGATTGCACGGTTCAGGGCAAAACTTAACTCCGCACCGGCAAGCATCCACACGGCAAAAGTGATTGCGGCAAGGCACATTACCGCCGGAACAAAAATCCCGGACACTCTGTCTGCAATCTTTGCAACGGGGGCTTTTGTGGCAGACGCGTCACTTACCATCTGAATAATCTTAGAAAGTGCGGTGTCTTTTCCGACGCGCACGGCACGGCATTTTATAAAACCGGAAGTGTTCAGCGTTGCAGCACAGACTTCATCTCCGCACGCCTTATCCACCGGAATCGATTCTCCCGTAAGTGCAGACTCGTTTACCGCACTGTTTCCTTCAATAATAATTCCGTCAACGGGGATATTTTCCCCCGGGCGCACGACAAAAATATCATCGATTCTTACGTCTTTTACAGCGACCTTCTGCTCAACGCCGCCTTTAATCACGACGGCAGTCTGGGGAGCAAGTTTCATGAGGCTTTTCAGGGCGTTTGTCGTTTTTCCCTTAGAGATTGATTCAAGGAGTTTTCCCACGGTTATAAGCGTTACAATCATCGCTGCGCTTTCAAAGTAAAAACCGTGCATCAGTTTTAAGGTGCGCTCACTGTTCCCGGAAGCAACGCTGTCGGTCATGGCAAACAGCACGAAAACGCTGTACACAAAGGACACTCCCGAGCCAAGCGCAACAAGACAGTCCATGTTCGGCGAACGGTGAATAAAACTCTTAAAGCCCGAAACAAAAAATTTCTTATTGATGAGCATTACAATGGAGGCAAGAATCATCTGCACGAGTCCCATCGCAACGTGATTTCCGCCGTTTTTATTAAACCACGCAGGCAAAGGAAAGCCCATCATCGTGTGTCCCATGCTCACATACATCAGCACTAAAAGAAACACAAGCGACCACGCAAGCCGCTTTTTAAGCACAGGCGTCTGAGTGTCGCGCAAGAGTTCTTCTCCTTCCGCTGCTTCAGTTTTTTCCGCCGCGCCGAGTTTTTTCGCCTTATAGCCGGCACTTTCTACCGCCTGAATAACCTCTGAATCCGCAGCGCTTCCCTCCACCGCGCACGAGTTTGTCAGAAGATTCACGCTGCACGACGTAACGCCGGGAACTTTTTTTACAGCCTTTTCAACGCGCGCAACACAGGCGGCGCAGGACATTCCGCTTACCGTATATTTCTGCATTTTTTCCTCTAAATAAAAATCCTACTTCATCATTTTCTGCAGGACTTTCAGAAGTTCTTCTACGGCTTCTTCGTTGCCGTTTTTTATGTCGTTTACTACGCAGGTGTGGATGTGCCCCGAAAGGAGTTCCTTGCCAAAGGCGTTCAGCGCCGCATTCACTGCCGACACCTGCAGCAGGATGTCCGGGCAATAGGCGTCATTTTCGAGCATTCCGCGTATTCCGCGAATCTGTCCTTCAATCCGGCTCAGTCTGTTTACAAGCTTTCTGTATTCTTCCGGGCTTCTTTTCTTTTTTCTGTCTGACTGACAGCATTCATCCGCTTTTTCCATACGTCCTCTCTACCCCTACAGGGTATTTCCTCCATAAATCAATATATACACCTAAGGGGTATGCGTCAAGATTTTTCGTGTTGCCCATAAAACAAAAAATCTTTAAACTGATACGAAATTTCAGAAAGCCGGTTTTTGCCACTTATAAAGCTGACAAACGCTGAAGAAAACTTTCGGTAAATAAATCAAAACAGAGCATGGGTTTTCCGCTCAGACTTTTCTGGAGACAAAAATGAACAAAATCGAAAACAGCACAATCAACAGTGCACTCTTCACCGACTTTTACGAACTGACAATGGCACAGGGCTACTGGAAGAACGACATGAACCACGACGTCGTGTTTGACATGTTCTTCCGCCGTCAGCCTTTTAACGGCGGCTTTTCCGTATTTGCAGGGCTCGACACTCTTCTGGACGCAATCACGGACTTTACGTTCAGCGAAACGGACATCGCCTTTTTGCAGAAACAGGGAATCTTTGAACAGGGCTTTCTCGACTATCTTAAAACTTTCCGCTTCAACGGCGACATGTACGCCTTCAGGGAAGGTTCAATCATTTTTCCGCAGGAACCGATAGTCCGCATCCACGCAAAACTGATTGAAGCGCAGATTGTCGAAGCACTCATCTTAAACCACATCAATTTTCAGAGCCTCATCGCAACAAAAACCGCAAGAATCTGGCTTGCAAGCAAAAAAGGTTCAATCATGGAATTCGGCTTGCGGCGCGCACAGGGACCAGACGGCGGAATGAGCGCAACCCGCGCAAGTTTTATCGGAGGTGCAACGGGCACTTCAAACACGCTGGCGGGCAAACTCTACGATATTCCGGTAATGGGAACGATGGCACACGCCTGGATCATGGCTTTTCCTTCAGAACTCGAAGCCTTTGAAGCATACGCAAAACTTTATCCGACAAAGGCAGTTTTCCTGATTGATACCTACGACACTCTCCGCTCAGGCATAAAAAACGCAATCAAGGTCGGCGCAAAGCTGGTTGAACAGGGCTACAATTTCGGAGTCCGCTTAGATTCAGGCGACATCTCATATCTTACGAGGGAAGTCCGCAAGGAACTCGACAAGGCAGGCTTTCCGCAGGCGACGATCACGGTTTCAAACGAACTTACGGAAGAAATCATCGAAACGCTCGTACAGCAGAACACGCCGATCAACAGCTGGGGCGTCGGAACTCACCTTGTAACGGGCGGAAGCGAATCAAGCTTTACCGGCGTCTACAAACTCGCAGCGCGCTATGACAAACAGACGGGAACGCAGATTCCTGCAATGAAGTTTTCAGACAACCCGGAAAAAAACACGAACCCGGGAATCAAGAACGTCTACTGCCTCTACGATGAAGAAAACAACGCACGCGCAGACATCATCGCCACAGAAGACGAAGTCATAAAGGCAGGCGAAGAATACCGCTACTTCCACACGATGATTGACTACCGACAGTTTACGTTCAAGGCAGCCCGCGTAGAGCCGCTTCTTCACAAAGTCGTAGAAAACGGAAAGCGGACTGAACCGAAGCAGCCGGCGGGAACAGTAATCCGAAGGGCACACGAAATTGCACAGCAGCAGCTCGAAACCTTCGACGCCTCCTACAAGCGCATACTGAACCCGCACATCTACAAGGTAAGCCTGACCGAAGCGATGAAAAACTTAAAGCTGCAGTTCATCGAAAAACGCATCCGCTAGTACACGATCATCCTGTAACAGCCTTTGCCGGAACGCAGGATTCTGACCTTTGAAGCAAAGTCACTTTCAATCTGCGTTCTAAGGCGCGAAATGTACGAATAGACGGAAGCCCTGTGCCTTAAAAACGACTTCCGCCGCCCGAACAGTGCCTTTTCAATTTCCTTAAGGCTTAACTCCCGGGTGCGGTTTCTGTACATGAACTCAAACAGGTTAAAAATGGCAGGACTCAGATTGTTACGGAAGCGGAACTGGACTAAATCAAGGTCGCGTTTTTCTTCCATGCTCCGCAGTTTTTCAAAACCGACGGGAACAGGCGGCTGCAAAAGTGAAATATGCTGTTTTATAGAACAGTCACAGACAATTTCGTTCAGTTTTTCGAGGATTTCAACGAATTTTTGAGGAAATTTACCCTTATAGCACAGTTCATTCTGACCAATCCAGTGCTGAACCCGCTCTGCATCATCCGGCGCAGGATCGTTGTAGTAAATGACAGGGATTTTTCTGCCAAGTTCGGCAAGCGAATCAAAAAGACTGAAATTACAC
>CAVJKK010000134.1:0-4804 GCA_963649855.1 Anaerovoracaceae bacterium | reverse complement strand
GTATTCAAATTTTATCCATATTTTTACAAAATCTGTTCACGGAATTTTTCAAAATTCAAAAATCAACGGCTTTTCTCATCATATTTTTTATATTTATTTATAAAATATACTTAAAAAATCTTTTTGCTTAAAAACGATGTCGCTTTTATACAATCTTTTTATAATATCTGACGGTTATATTACTTACGCGTGAGAAACAGTTTATATAAAAAAGTGAGGTGTTACATCATGAAAGTAACAAAAATTTTAATGACAGCCGCACTCGTTTCGGCTGCAGCAATGATGATGTCTTGTGCAGGACTTTCTGCCGACGGAGAAGAATCAGACGGTAACTCAAGCCGTGCTTCATCAAGCGGAACAACTTATTCAGTTGGAACAGCATCAGACCTTTATACAGCAGTAAACAAGGTAAACGGTGGCGACACAATCAAACTTACAGCAAACATCACCCTTACAAAACAGCTTCAGCTTTTAAGAAGCGGTTCATCTGGAAACGTAATCACGTTCAACGGCAACGGCAAAACGCTTACCTGTTCTTCATATTCGGGCTGGGGCGTAAAGGTAAACGGCTCATACTGGACAATCAGAAAACTTACTGTAACAAAAGCTCAGGACTGTGGCATGGTATTCCAGTCAGGCGGAAACAACCGTGTAGAATACTGTAAATTCACTTCAAACGGTGACACTGGACTTCAGGTTTACAACTCAGCACACGACGTAACAGTTACAGGCTGTGAATCATACTACAACTACGACAAATCAACAGGCGGCGAAAACGCAGACGGATTTGCTGCAAAACTTTCAGGCGGAAAGAACATCAAGTTCAACAGCTGTATCGCAAAATACAACTCTGACGACGGATGGGATCTCTACAGCCAGCCATACCAGGTAACAATGAACAAATGTACTGCCTCATACAACGGCTACATCAATTCATCACTGCAGACAACATCAGACGGTGACGGAAACGGATTCAAACTCGGTTCATCAAAAGTAAGCGTTTCTCACAGAGTCCTCAACTGCACGTCAACATACAACCTCAAATACGGAATTGATGCAAACGGCAATACAGCAAAACACACAATCACAGGCTGTACAGTAAAGAACAACAAAGAAGGACAGATTTCAAGCCGCACAAGCTACTAGGCTGAACCTTAAACCGCGAAAACAACATCGCATACCCTCCTTTGCCCCCGTACCAAACGTGCGGGGGCTTTTTTTTGTTGGCAAAATCCAATCTGTGTGACATTCTCAGTAAAAATCTAAATCATTACAAAGACGAGGCTGTACAGACAATACGAAAGCCATTGGTGCTGTTGCGATAGTAGGGATTGCAGTGGTACCCGTGGGTCGCCTCGCAGCGTGTGGCATTCTCGTCGTAACCACCACCGCAAACATAGCGGTAGCCGTCATGACCGGAATCCCAGACCCACTCCCAGACGTTGCCAATCATATCACACAATCCATAACCATTCGCCTTTTTCTTTGCAACTGGATGAGTTTCATCACCGCTATTTTCTTCATACCAGCCCACTTCACCAAGATTATCATTTCCGGCGTATTTGTAATTTTCACCGCCTTTGACCGCATACAGCCATTCTTCCAGAGTCGGCAGGCGGAAACCGTTTGCTGCTGTATTCTGAATGATTTCTCCCCGTATTGATTCTCCATTATGAAGAATATAATTCCATCTTGTAACATCTGTTTCGCCATTTACTGAATAAACGGGTTCAAGATTTTTCAAGCGACTTAATTCGTTACAAAAATAAATTGCATCGTACCAGCTCACATTTTCTACGGGATTTTCTTCACCTTTATGGTAACTTGGATTTTCAGTCATAATTGATTCATACTGAATCTGTGTTATTTCTGTTTGTGACATTTTATACTGTTTTCCAGGAATTTCAACAAAATTAAAGTCTATGAATTCTCGCTTAACTTTTTTAACATTATCTGCAATTTTATCACTCTTGTTATTCCAGCAGATAAAGACACTTTTTTCCATTGGCAACTGCACTTCCGGAAAGTTTTTTATAAAAGTTCTTCCCCCATTATCATCCGCGTAATTATATGCTCCATACTCAAGATAGCATGCCACCGGATTTATAAAAGCTTTACCATTGTCTATTAAATCCATAACTTCTGGAGAAACACCTTTTATGATTACAAAATCGTCTTGTTCCAAAAGCCATCGATTTCCTTTTACAAGTTCTTTTCCATTTTCATCAACAATGTTAAATTTATAATCAAAGAGTCCTGCCGTTTTATACATCCATAAATCATTATCAAGATAAGCAAATGCATTCATATAACATTCATCTGTTTCTTCATAGGACAAATACTCGAACCTTTTAGTAGACGTCAAATTCCTTTTAAAAACCAAAGCCCCATTTGCATTATAATTTTTGTCCTTTTTTGTGCTAACAGAGAAAAGTGGCCAGCCTCCTGGCAAATCTGCAGACCAGTCATCTTTGTATGCAACTTCGTAACCATTTTCCACAACCTGGACTGTATTCAAATATCAGTCGCTGTCTTTATAAGAGATTTTTGCCTTATAACTTGCTGTTTTTGTAGCATAATCCAAATCAGACTGAATCAAATCACCTAAAGTCAATTCATATCGACTAAAAGAACATCCAACCTGCTCTGCATCAATTAGTAAATTCTTCCATTCATCGTGAAGTGTAAAAGGATTAAATTTTCCTAAACCGGGATTTCCGCTCAAAATTGCATTTTTTAATTCCGTGAATCCCTTGTAAGCTTCTTCTTTTAATGAAGGCTCATCATTTGTACCTAAGGCATCATAATAAGCCTCCAGCGCATGGCACCATTTTTTCTGTGTTTCAAACTGCTTTGCTTTTGCCAGAAATGCCATATATTCTGCACTCTGTGCAAACAAAAAAGTTCCCGCAAAAAGACACAAAACTTTTGCAATAATTTTTTTCATTTTTTCTCCCATAAAAAGTCAACGAACAAGTCGACTTTCTAAAGTAATTAATTCATGGCAGAAAAAGCTTCGTTTGCAAAAGTTTGGGGAAAATATTTTCCTTTCATTCTTTCTGTATCAAAATCTTTTTTGTCGCTGAGCATTGCCCACACGATTTCTGCCAGCTTTCTGGCGGCGGCTACAATTGATTTTCCGCTGCCTTTATTTTTTTTCATATATTCATAACGCTGCATCATTCTCCAGGTCGAAGTATCTTTGCAGCGACGAATTCCCAACACTAACTGAACAAAACTGGTTCTCAATTCCTGAGGTCCCCGTTTTGTTATTTTTCCATGATGAATGGTCTCATTTGAATCTTGTACCCACGGAACCAATCCACAGAATGCTGCATATTTTTTCGCTGTTGCAAAACGCGATATGTCTTCTGTGTACGCTCTGATTGTCCACGCCGTAATTTTTCCACATCCGCGGATTGTCATAAGCCGGTTCACCATTTCATCACCTTTTGTCAGCTCAGACAGTTGTTTTTCAATCGTCTTTACGCTTTCTTCAATGCGTTCTATAATCTCAAACATCAGTTTTACTGATTGTGCTTCGAGCACGTAGTCGTTATTCGACTCAAGGGTGTCTAGAACTTTCTGGCGCCCTTTTTTACTCTGAAGGCTTCTAAGTTCATCTGAAAGTCCTAAACTCACCAACAATGCGTGAATTTCATTCTTCTGACCGACTGTTGAACGAACCAATCTTTCCCGCGATTTCAACAAACGCCTGATATTTTCAGTTTCTTTTCCGCAAAGATAACTTTCAGGAAGCATATCTTTTGAAAGAAATTCCGAAATTGTTGAAGCATCATGCTTATCCGTTTTCTTGGTTGATTCATTGATTACCTTAAATTTCAGCGTATTGATTACAGTTACTTCTGCCCCTGCTTTCTCAACCTGATTTTTAAAGAATCTTGTGTTTCCCGTTGATTCAACCCCGATTTTTACATCCGCACCAGTTGCCTTATAGGTTGCGATTCTTGCTAAAAATTCTGCATAACCGCCCGGTGTTGTCGGATACTTTTTAATCTGCTCAAGCGACTCAACTTTGTCTTCTGTTCGCACATGAACTGTAAACTGTGTCTTGTGCAAATCAACCCCAATAAAAAATGTCATGATGACCTCCGTTTTGATTCTCTTGCGGAAAGTCTAATCGGTAATGTGTTCCAATCTCCCATTCAGTCTTTTATGACTATAGTATGATGCGGCAAAAGCTCTTCATTCTCCTTCCCAAGGATCTGCGTCCTTACTAAAAATGACGAACTATTGCCTGGGTTCCGCCGAATCACTTCAGCGTATCACAATACCGCTTGTTCGTTTTACTTTTTTATCATGCCTCCTTTGCAAAATATTTGTTTATCAATTTTAAGGAAGCTTCAGAATCTATAAACATCTTTTGTCCAGAAATATTCTGTGCTCCGAGTTCTTTCTGATAGTGGTCAATCAATGAAGTTTTTGCAACAAATTGAACATATCCTTCATTTCCTGCACCCCAACTTAATTTACAGGCAATTGCAAAAAGATGAGCACCGACTCCAATATAACTGCCATTATGTCCTACATTATGTGGTGCGGATTCAACAAGTTCCACAAATGTATAAAATGAACCGCGAAAATGTTTTATCGCAATAAGCCCTTCGATTTCCAAAGAATTTTTCAGCGTTAATGCATATATCTCACAACCGTCTTTATGAGGAATACTCCAGTTAAAATTCCAGCCTTTTTTTTCATCTTTTCTGCAATCTCTTTTGTAATAGTTTTTGCAAAAAGGCGATATTCTGTGTCCAGTTTTTTCCCGGGGCTCCGTTCTATGAGA
>CAVJKK010000133.1:0-4832 GCA_963649855.1 Anaerovoracaceae bacterium | reverse complement strand
CAGTTCCCCGAAAGTTTTCACTATTCCAATGATAACAGAATTTACCTTGCAAAAGGTCGGTGAACGGCGTTTTTTATTCATTGACCGACCTCTAGCCTTGCCTTATAATCTGGTTATGGTCGGTAGAAAACACGAATTAGAAGAATTAAATAAACTCTACAACAGCGGAAAGGCTGAACTGGTTGCCGTTTATGGTCGCAGACGTATTGGCAAGACTTATCTTGTAGATATGGCTTTTAAAAACAGAATTACATTCAGACACGCAGGGCTTTCTCCAGTGGAAGTTAACGATAAAAAGGGCGGATTTTTAAAGGAACAGCTTCAGCACTTCTATTTTTCACTTCAGCTTCAGGGGATGCCTAAATCACACAGACCAGAATCCTGGCTTGAAGCATTTTTCATGCTTGAACAGCTTCTTCAATCGAAAGACGACGGAGAACGGCAGGTAATCTTCCTTGATGAACTTCCATGGCTGGACACTCCTCAGTCCGGATTCATTACTGCATTTGAAGGTTTCTGGAATACCTGGGCATGTCATCGCCCTAATATCATGGTTATTGTATGCGGAAGTGCAAATTCATGGATTCTTGATAAACTCATCAACAATCACGGCGGACTTTATAACCGCGTCACTTACGAAATCAAACTTTCCCCGTTTACTTTGGGAGAATGCAGGGAATATTTAGAATCGATGAATGTAGTTCTTTCTGACTATGACATCACTCAAAGTTACATGATTCTTGGCGGAGTTCCTTTTTACCTTGGATATTTTGAAAGAGGTTTAAGTCTTGCTCAGACTGTGGATAAGTTATTTTTCAAACAGAATGCAAAATTAAAAGACGAATATGACCGCCTTTTTGAATCGGGATTTTCAAATCCTCAGACAATGAAAACTCTGGTCAAATATCTTGGACAGAAGAATGCCGGCTACACAAGGAAAGAAATTGCAGAAGCTCTTAATATTACTGACAGCGGTCATCTTTCAAAAAGTCTCAAGGCACTGATTGCCAGTGATTTTGTTGTTGAATATGTACCGTTTGGAATGGGAAAAAGAGATATTCATTACAGGCTTATAGATCCGTTCTGTAAATTCTTCCAGAAGTTTGTTAATGGCAAGGAAATCCTTGATGAAGAGTTCTGGCAGCAGAATGTAACTTCAGCTTCCATCAATAGCTGGCGTGGTTTTGCTTTTGAAAACGTATGTTTCAATCATATAAATAAAATTAAAGAAGCGCTTGGTATAAGCGGAGTCATTACAAGTCAGTCTGTCTGGTCAAAGCGTGCCAGTGAAAAAGATGATGACGGAACCCAGATTGATATGATAATCAGTCGCAATGACAATGTTGTAAATATGTGCGAAATGAAATTTTATAGTAAAGATTTTACAATAGATAAATCATATCACTCTACGCTTGTGAACCGTCAGGATTTACTGAGAACACTGATTTCCAAAAAAGCTGTAATTCACGGAACTTTGATTACGACTTATGGTCTGACTTACAACGAGTACTCCGGAGATTTCGTAAAAGTTCTTACGCTTAAGGATTTGTTTTGAAATCATAAATAGTCATTTTGAGAAATTTAATAAAAATTGTCTGTCATTAAAAAAATGTCAAATAGCCGTAGCCAAGGCTATTTGAAGTTATTCTATAAAATGATGACAGAACTGACCATGAGTTGTTTTTCTTAAAATTATCCCCTTATTCCTCTTAAAATATACTTAAAATCTTTACTAAAATTTAAAAAAATGATTAGATGTCAGTTAGAAAATTTTTAACCTTTTTTATGGAGGACTCAAAATGAAAAAAGTATTGGGTTGTGCCGTTCTCGCAATGGCTGGTCTTTTTGCTTTTACGGGCTGCGGCGAAAAAGCTGCTGAAACTGTAAAAATCGGTGCTATCGGACCTCTTTCTGGTGCTGTAGCTGTTTATGGTGTTGACTGTCTGAACGGAATTAACCTTGCTGCTGAAGAAATCAACGCTGCCGGTGGTATCAACGGCAAGAAAGTTGAAATCGTAAGCGAAGACGATGAAGGAAATCCTGAAAAATCTGTAAACGCTTACAAGAAAATCGTTACAAAAGATAAGGCTAAACTGATTATCGGTTCTCTGACTTCCGGCTGTACTCAGGCTATTTCTTCTTTAGCTCAGGCTCAGAAAGTTCTCATGATTGCTCCTGCTGCTACTGCTCCTGCAATCACTACTGCCGGCGACTATGTTTACCGCGCATGTTTCATCGATCCTTTCCAGGGTACTGTAGGCGCTAAGTTCGCCCTCGAAACTCTCGGTTCTAAAAAGGCTGCAATTCTCTACGACATCGGAAACGACTACTCTGTTGGTCTTACAGAAAACTTTGAAAAGACCTTCCTTACAGGCGGCGAAGTTGTAGCAAAAGAATCTTACAGCACGGGCGACAAAGACTTTAACGCTCAGCTCACAAAGATCAAGAATGCTAATCCTGACGTTGTTTACCTTCCTGACTACTACGGAACAGTTGCCCTTATTGCAAAACAGCTCCGCGCTCAGGGAATCAACACTCCGATCGTTGGTGCAGACGGATGGGACGGAATCGTTGACAATGCAGGCGATGAAGTTCTGAACGGTTTCTATTCAAACCACTATGCTAACGACGCTACGACTGGTGCCGTAAAAGTATTCGTTGATGCTTACAACAAGAAGTACAATCACGCTCCGACAGCATTTGCTGCCCTCGGTTATGATTCACTCTACATGATCAAGGATGCAATCCTTGCATGCGGTTCAGCTGATTCAACAGCCGTAAAAGAAGCACTGCTCAAGACAAACGGCGCATACGTAACGGGCAACATCACGTTTGACGAAAACCGCAACCCGGTAAAATCAGCCGTAATGATGGAAATCGTCAAGAGCGCAGACGGAAAACTGAATCCGGTTTACAAGACAACAGTTAATCCGTAAGTTTCTAGAAATTAAAAACACAAAATGACAAAGGCGTCATTTTTCTGAAGACAGTATCTTTGGAAAAATGGCGCTTTTTTTTGTCTTACATAGCGCCGATTGAGCCTGTCGAAATAAAGCGACTATCTGGAGTTGTAGAAAGACCCCCGTTCATTTACTAAAAGGGATTTTTTTTCTAAAATAGTAAGGATAATTGAAATTTGGAGGATAAGTTTGAACAGTTTGTCAATGTTTGTTCAGCAGCTTATCAATGGACTTTCGCTTGGAAGTATTTATGCCCTGATTGCCCTCGGCTACACGATGGTTTACGGCATTGTTAAGTTGATTAATTTTGCACACGGCGACGTCATGATGATCGGCGCCTATGCAGGATATTTTGTTTTGTGCGCGATGGGTACGACGCCTGCCGGAATGGTCTGCGCGTTCCTTGCGGCAATGGTTTTCTGCGGTGCCTTGAGTCTCGTAATAGAACGCCTTGCCTACCGCCCTTTGAGAAACGCTCCGCGCCTTAATTCGCTCATCACCGCGATTGCGGTAGAACTGATTTTACAGAATGTAATGCGCGTCCTTCCGTTTGTAGGACCTGATCCGCGTTCTTTCCCGACAATGCAGACTAAAATGTTCAGCTTTGGAATCGGAGCAATCAGCAACGTTCAGATCACGGTCATCGTGCTTTCTGCCCTTCTGATGGTTGTCTTAAACTACGTCGTAAATTATACGAAGACCGGAAAGGCGATGCAGGCGGTAAGTTTTGACCTCGGTGCTGCAAGTCTGATGGGAATCAACTCAAACAAGATCATCGCAATTACGTTTGTAATCGGTTCTGTTCTTGCCGGTGCGGGCGGAATCCTCTATGCGATTGCCTATCCGCAGGTTGACCCTATGATGGGTTACATTCCGGGCTTAAAGGCGTTCGTTGCTGCCGTTCTCGGTGGAATCGGTTCAATCCCGGGTGCGATGGTCGGCGGTGTAATCCTCGGCGTTGCTGAAACGATGGTCAAGGCTTATCTTTCGAGCCAGTACGCTGATGCAATTTCTTACTGTATTCTGATTGTAATTCTTCTTGTAAAACCAGCCGGCATTCTGGGCAAAAAAGTGCGCGTTAAGGTTTAAGGGGGCGGAGAAGATGAATAAAAACTTTCGTAATTTTTTAATTCCGCTTGCTGTTGCCGTTGTCGTTACGGCTCTTCCATTTGCTCTGATCCGTGCGGGTCTGATTGATGCCTATACTTCGCAGATTCTTACGATGGGTGGAATCAACGCGATAATCGCAATTTCCGTAAACATGGTTACGGGAATTGTAGGTCAGCTCACTCTCGGGCAGTGTGCGTTTGAAGCAATCGGTGCTTATTCTGTAATCATTTTTTCGCAGGATTTAGGTCTTCCTCTTCCTGTTGCCATGCTGATTGCTCCGTTCATCGCGGCAGTTTTCGGCTTTATAATCGGCTTCCCGACTTTAAAACTCGAAGGCGACTATCTTGCAATCGTAACCCTTGCCTTTGGCGAAATCGTGCGCGTTGTTTTAGTCAACTTAAAGGCTGTTACCGGCGGTCCGAACGGAAAAAGCTTTAAATACAGCTTTATGCGCGACGACCTTTTCTGGGGGCCTGCGGTAAGTTACCTCGTGAGTATCGGAATGCTCGTCGTCGTAATCGTGCTTCTGCAGAACTTTCTGCGTTCAACTTACGGTCGTGCAATCAAGGCAATCCGCGAAGATGAAATCGCTGCTAACTCAAACGGAATCAGCGTCTTTAAATACAAGATGGCGGGCTTTGTAATCGCGTCGTTTATCGGCGGTTTGGGCGGTGCTTTGTATGCGCCGATTATCGGTTTCATCAAGCCGGACATTGCGTCTTTCAACAACTCTGTAAACATGCTCATCTACGTTGTTCTCGG
>CAVJKK010000132.1:0-4851 GCA_963649855.1 Anaerovoracaceae bacterium | reverse complement strand
GCCTACGTAGGCTTTGCCTTCCTGGACTACCATGTTTTTGGTGCAGCGTTTGTTTACTACTTCCATTCTTACGGTGTCGCCCGGGCGTACCTGGTGCTTGAACTTTACGTTGTTTACGGTTGCAAGGAAGAAAAGGCTTCCTTCGTCAAACTTTTTCTGAAGGCTTAAGGCAGCGCCACCGCCCTGTGCCATCGTTTCAATCAGGATTACGCCGGGAACAACCGGGTACTGCGGAAAATGTCCCTTGAAGAAAAAATCTTCTTCCGTAAATTTACGTGTACACACACAGCCGTTTTCGTCGTAGCTTTCGATTGTGTCTACAAACAGAAATGGTTTTCTGTGCGGTAAAAGTGATTCAATATCTGTAAATGCTGCCATTTTTTTCTCCAGAATAAAATAAAAAAGTCAGACTCAGGAGTTTTATAAACTTATTCAAATAGCCTCTCGCCGGGAACCTGCCACGAGCCACGTGGTTGAGGCAAGCTCAAGACGTAGCTCGCGGTCAGAACCCCGGCTACGGCTATTTGACATGTTTCTTAATACAAGACAATTTTTATTAAGACCTGCGCCTTTTTTTCTGCCAGTTATTCACAGTTTCAAAACCCTGAAATCCAGCAAAGTTCTTTTATTCTACATAAAAATTTATTTTTCAAATCTCTTGAATACGAGGATTCCGTTGTGGCCGCCGAAACCGAAGTTTCCGCTCATTGCAACAGGAACATCGATTGAAAGTCCCTTGTTCGGTGTGTAGTCGAGGTCGCATCCGCCTTCTACATCAGGGTTGTCAAGGTTGATTGTCGGCGGAATGAAGTTGTCTTCGATTGCCTTTACGCAGACGAACGCTTCGAGTGAACCCGCATTTCCGAGACAGTGTCCCGTCATCGATTTTGTCGAAGAAATGTGAAGTTTGTATGCAGCGTCGCCAAATGCATTCTTGAGCATCTGTGTTTCACCCGAGTCGTTTTTGTGGGTAGAAGTTCCGTGTGCATTGTAGTAAACGACATCTTCCGGTTTTACGCCTGCATCTTCCATTGCGAGAGTCATTGCACGTGCACCTTCAACTCCGTCCGGGTTTGGTGCGGTAAGGTGGAAACCGTCAGTCGTGCTGCCGTATCCTGCAACTTCAGCGTAGATTTTTGCACCGCGTGCCTTTGCGTGTTCATAGTCTTCAAGGATGAGGATTGTTGAACCTTCACCCATTACGAAACCGTCACGGTCTTTGTCGAACGGACGGCTTGCTTTTGTCGGATTGTCAGCCCATTTTGAAGAAAGAGCCTGAAGGACTCCGAAACTCAGGTTTGTAAAACCGTTTACGGCAGATTCAGTTCCGCCGGCAAGGGCAACATCAACACGACCTGCGCGAATCTGATCGAGTGCATAACCGATTGCGTCAGTGCCGGAAGCACATGCAGTACAGATTGTGTGAGCCGGTCCGTGAATATGATTTACAATGCAGATGTTTCCGGCTGCTTCATTTGGAATCAGTTCAGGGATTGTCATCGGAGGCGTGCGCGTAAAGTTAGAAGAAAAATATGCCTTGTAGCCGATTTCTGTAACTTCAAAACCACCGATTCCGACACCGAGGTAAACGCCTGCCTTGTCGAGCACTTCAGCATTTCCGTTCAGTTTTGCATCATCAAGAGCCATTTTGCTTGCAGCAACAGCCAGCTGGGTAAAGCGTGCCATCTTGCGTGCATCTTTCGGATCCATGTAGTCGCTGGCATTAAAATTTTTAACTTCAGCGTCGTACTTTACCTTGAAAGGAGTAGCATCGTATCCGGCGATCGGAGCAACCCCGCTTTTTCCAGCTTTGAGGGCAGCCCAGGTTTCATCAGCAGAATTTCCAACAGGGCTTACGCATCCAAGTCCAGTAACTACAACTTTTCTCATATTTTCCTCCATCGGACGGCATCTTACCGTCTGGTTTCGTTTCGATTGCAATTTTATTTTGACAAATTATCAAGTTTTGTCGAAATAATCAAGTTTTCAGACGCTTTTTCTATGCGCCCATTCCCCCGTCAACACCAAGCACCTGAGCCGTGATGTAAACGCTCATGTCGCTGGCAAGGAAAAGTGCTGCATTTGCAACATCTTCCGGAGTTCCCGCACGCTTGAGAGGGATTTTTTCTACCATCGCCTGGCGTAATTCTTCTTTCAGAACGTTTGTCATGTCGGTTGCAATGTATCCCGGAGCAATGCAGTTTACGCGGACACCGCGGCTTCCGACTTCTGCTGCGAGCGATTTTGAATATGCAATCAGACCGCCCTTAGATGCAGCGTAATTTACCTGACCGCCGTTTCCGTGAATTCCAACGATTGACGACATGTTGATGATCGAACCCGTTCTTTTTCTGATCATGTCGTTAGAAACAATCTGACAGATCAAGAATGCAGCCGTAAGGTTTACCCTCAGGACATCGTCCCAGTCTGCCTGCTTCATTCTGAAGGAAAGACCGTCGCGCGTAATTCCTGCATTGTTGACGAGGACATCAAATCCGCCGGCTTCGGCAAGTGCTGCTTTTACAACGGCGGTAACCTGTTCAGCATTGCCGACGTCTGCATAAATCTCGTGGAAAACAACGCCGTTTTCTTTTGCGAGTGCTTCTAATTCAGCCTTGCCGGCGCTTTCTTTTGAACAAAGTCCCCACACTTCGCAGCCGTTTTTAAGGAATGTCTCCGCAATTCCACGCCCGATTCCGCGTGAAGAACCAGTAACAAGTGCTTTTTTATTCTGTAACAACATATTTTCTCCCATATAAAAAATAAAACTTACAGGTTTGAAATAACTTCCGCGGTGTTTGCAGGTACTGCCGGCAGGGTTGCGCCGAATTCTGTCTGTCCCCACAAGCCTGAAAGGACTTTTCCGGGTCCTACTTCAAGTACAGCCCATTCTCCGCCGGCTTCTTTCATCATGTCGGCGAGAACTTTTTCTTCATCTGTCCAGCGTACCGGGTGAGTAAGGTGATCTACTGCACTTGCCTTTGCAGGTGCGCCTTCCGTCACTTTTTTGCCCGTAACGTTAGAAAAAAGTGTGATTTTCGGGTCTGTAAACGTGAACGGTTCAAGTGCAACCTTAAAATTATCTGCCGCACGCTGCATCAAAGGTGAATGGAAAGGTCCTGCAACCGCAAGGCGAACGACACGACGCGCACCGGCAGTCTTTGCAGCTTCTTCTGCCTTTGCAAGTCCTTCTGCAGTTCCAGCAATTACAGTCTGTTTTACGGAATTCAGGTTGGCAGCATAAGCCCCGTCAATTCCGGCGGCAATTTCTTCAACTTTTTCCGGAGGAAGCCCAAGAACGGCACTCATTCCAGGAGCGTTGCCTGCATTTTCTTCTGCAATCTGTTCGCAAACCTTCTGCATGATTGAGCCACGCTGACACACGATTTTAATCACATCTTCAAAACTAAGGATTCCAGCCGCGTACAGTGCCGGAAATTCTCCGAGAGAAAATCCCATTGCAGCCGAAGGTTCAATTCCTTTTGATTTTAATGCAGCCATAATCGCAAGGCTGGCTGTCGTAATTGCAAGCTGGCTGTTGTCTGAACGGTTCAATTCTTCCTGCGGTGTGTCCCACATGAGTTTTGCAACGTCCTTGCCGGCGATTTTTGAAACTTCATCAACAACTTTCTGAGCTTCAGGGTATGCTTCACAGATGTCTTTAATCATTCCCTGTGCCTGTGCTCCCTGTCCCGGAAACAAAAATGCATATTTCTTTGCCATAAATTTTCCTCCTGGAGTAAACCCGAATAGAAATCGAGTCTGACAAAAATCAACAAAATGTCATTTTGCACAGTTTATAAAAATGCCCGCCGTTGTGCAAGTACGAAAAAACGCCCTGCTTCCCACCACTCGACTCATCACACATTCTTCAGAATGTCCACCGTGTGGCTGGATGCCCCCAGAAGTTCCGGGCATTCCGCGTTATTGAGCTGATATTTTATAAAAAGCCAGAAGGTTTCTTCGTCCATTGCGTTCAGTTCGCGGCGCATGTAGTCGCTCGGACCGTCTGCCGCAATGATTTTTACGCGCTCTAAGCCTGCCAGCCGGTTCAGTTCGTCGATGTCGCTTAAGCAAAGATAACTGTACAAATCATTTTCTCCGCTTACGGTTTTAAAATCTTCCGTCACGCTGCCGTTCTGCAGACATTCCCTGATTTTTCCCTTCTTAAAGCAGTATTCAATCATGCTGTAGTCGTTCATGACATACGCCGCAAGAATGTAGCCGCCCTTCTTCGTAACGCGTTTTGCTTCTTCAAAAGCCTTAAGCCTTTCACTTTGAGAATGAAGATGATACATCGGACCGAAAATCAGCGTAACGTCAAAAGTGCCTGCATCAAGAAAATGAAGATCCATCGCATTTCCCGGCCAGATGTGCACCCCCGGCTGATGTTTACTTTCAATCACCCTGCGGTTTTTTTCCACGAGTTCAACCGCCGTAACACAGTGCCCTTCCTGCGCCAGCGCAACCGAATACCGCCCGGTTCCAGCCCCCACGTCAAGGATTTTCAAGCCTTCCCGACCGCCGATGCAGTCGTGGATGTATTTCATGGTCACAGTGAACTCAACAGTTCCATGCCGCGTCAAAAGTCTGTGTTCTTCGTTAAATTTGTTATAGTAAGATTCAAGCAGAGTCATGCGGACATTATAATTTTTCGCGCGGCACGGCGACAAGTCACTATTAGACTTTCCGAGCTAGAACTTTAGCCCCCGCCCAAATGTTTTCTGCGCTTCCCTTTTCAAGTTCTGTTGAAAAGCTTATAAAGCAGTATCAAGGATACTACAATCTTTTTTTGGCAATTAAACAAATTCATGCTAGAATTGTTCCCATCAAATTCAATTTCTTAAAGAG
>CAVJKK010000131.1:2034-4882 GCA_963649855.1 Anaerovoracaceae bacterium | reverse complement strand
AAAAAAAAAATGCCACAGATATAAAATCCGTAGCATTTTTGACAGTTACCAGACAGCCTTACGCCGAAAACCTTGTCAGAACTTCGGCTACGGCTGTCTGAAACTTCTATAAATAACTGTATTTTCTATTCTTCTACAGGTTCAAACTTTACTGTGTTTGCACCCGGAAGGATTGCAGCCGGCTTCCAGTTTCTGCGGACTGCTGCGATGAATGCACCGGCAATAAAGATTGACGAGTAACATCCGGAAATAAGTCCTACGATTAAGGCAATCGAGAAGTTTCTGATGTCGCCTGTCGTAAATACAACGAGTGCAAGAACTGCAAAGAGAGTCGTCAGCGTCGTGATGATTGAACGGCTCAGAGTTGCTGTAAGTGCATTGTCGAGGATTTCCTTGAACGTCTTTGCTTCAACGATCTTCATGTCAGAGCGTACGCGGTCGAGGATTACGACAGTCGCGTTGATTGAATAACCGATGATTGTCAGGATTGCCGCAATCGAAGTCGTCGTAAATTCAAGATGTGACCACGAAAGGAAAGAAATCATGATCAAAGTGTCGTGAATTACGGCAATTACAGAAGCAAGGGCAGCGTCCCACTTAAAGCGGAGCAGCGTGTATGCAAAAATCAAAACGAGGGTTGCAAGTACGAGCACGATTGAGTCGCGGATCAAAGACTTTGAAAACTGTGCACTGATTGACTGACTCTGTTCAATTACAACCTTGTCTTCACCGTAAGCAGCGCCGAGGGCTTCTTTTACGGCATTTTCAACGCTTTCGCCGTCTTCCGTACGAATCTGGAAAGTATTGTCATCACCGGCAGATTTTACAGAAGCACTGATCTGTTTTGCAGCGAGGATTTCCGTGATTTTATCAGAATTAACTTCTTCATTTGAAACGGAAACCTGAATGTTCTGACCAGGCTTGAATTCAAGACCCCAGTTCATTCCGCGTACACAAACGCTTACAATTCCTGCAACAATAAGAACTGTGCTCAAAACAACTGAAGCAGGGAAAAATTTACTAAAATGAATTAACTTTTTCATTACTGTTTAACTCCCCAGCCAATACTGATTTTCTTCAGACCTCTTACTTCCGTGTTGAAGTCGAACATAAGGCGGCAGATTACGAGGGCTGTGAATACTGAAGAACAAACACCGATTGCCAGTGAAACGGCAAATCCCTGGATTGAACCGGTACCAAGCTGACTCAGGAACAATGCAGCGATGAACGTCGTAATGTTGGAGTCCATGATTGCCCAGAACGCGTTGTCGAATCCGGAAACGATTGCTGCAGCGCGGGATTTTCCGACTGCAAGTTCTTCCTTGATGCGTTCAAAGATGATTACGTTGGCGTCAACCGACATACCGACCGTAAGAATCATACCGGCAACAGAAGAAAGCGTAAGAGTTAAGTTGAAAGCAGAAAGGACAGCGAACATGATGTACATATTGAGAATCTGTGCGATGACTGCATAAAAACCTGCACCGAGATAGTAAACAATCATGAATGCAAAAACGAGGCACAGACCGAGCGCAAGTGCCATCATTCCCTGACGGATTGCTTTCTGTCCGAGAGAAGCACCGACAATCTGCTGGCTTTCAATCTTCAGAGGAACGTCAAGGTAAGATGTCTGCAATACTTTCTGAATGTTCTGAGCTTCTTCAACAGAGAAACCGCCGGAAAGGCTTACGTTACCGCCCGTGATTGCCTGACGGATTGTAGCGGCAGACTTTATTTTATTGTCATTCACGATTGCAAGGCGTTCGTTTACGTGAGCACCTGTAAAATCAGCAAAGATTGAAGCACCTTCAGCATCAAGAGAGAAGTTTACTTCCGTCTGACCTGTCGTCTGATCGCGGCTTACAAGTGCCGACTTAACGTGATTTCCGTCAAGTGCAACTTCCTTTTTAACTGCGATGTAGCCGAGTCTCTGGTCAAGACCGTAAGCATCTTTCGTGTAGTAGCCGAAAACTTCTGTATCAGCGGGAACAACTGAAGGATCTGCGAGTGAACCGTCTGCCTTGAAAGCATCAGGACCTACGGAAGCATAATACATTGCAAAAGCGTTTGTAGCGTTTTCATCAACGAGGCGGAAGTTCAAGCTTCCCTTACCCTGAATGATTGAGTTAACGCTTTCGCCGTCTGCCTGGCCTGGAATTTCGATGTAGATTCTGTCTTCACCCTGCTGGCGGATAACCGGAGAAGTAAGACCGAATTTATCGATTGAAGAAGTCAGGGTTTCTACAGCCTGAGTCATTGCCTGTTTTTTAAATTCATCAGGATTTGCAACTTCAGAAGTCTGTCTCTGTTTTTCGAGGGCAGCATCGAGGTCAGCCTTAACGATGATGTTCATACCGCCGGAAAGGTCGAGACCGAGTTTTACTGAATTGTTGTAGTTATTTTTTGCCTTAAGGTAAGCAGAACGATAGTGATCTTCAAAAACAGACTGCAATTCAGTTGCACTTGAGAATGCAGAAAGAACTGCTACGACATTCATGTCAGAAGGAACGTCTTTTTTTGCTGCTTTGTAAACTTTTTTAGCTGCCTTTACGACATAATCGTAAGATTTATCGAGGGAAGCATTTGCGTCTTTGTTAGCCATCTCTTTGAGGGCTGCAACTTCTTCCCTTGCATTTTTCTCTGATTCATCCTTGATTTTTTCAAGGGAACTCAAAGCCACTTTCTGAATCTGATCCGGTGTACAGAAATACCATGAAACTGAAGGCTTCAAAAAGAGAGCACAGACAGCCAGTACAACCAGGATAAGAATAAAACGACTGCGTTTGTTCATTTAATAAATTCCACCCTGAAATTATTTATTTTCTTCTGAAGTTTCTGCAGCAGGAGC
>CAVJKK010000131.1:0-2024 GCA_963649855.1 Anaerovoracaceae bacterium | reverse complement strand
GGAGTTTTAGCAGCAGGCTTGTCAACGACAACCCCAGAAATTGCTGAGCGTGAAAATTCGATTGATGTGTTTGAATCAACTTTTACGATTACAGTTTTTTCTTTCGTTGAACTTACAACACCGTGAATTCCACCGATTGTAACAACTTTGTCGCCTTTTTTGAGGGCGTTAATCATTTTTTCTGTTTCTTTCTGTTTTTTATTCTGAGGACGAATAATAAAGAAGTAGAAAATTGCAATGATAAGAATGAATGGCACTACAGACAACAGCGGATTTCCAGCCTGTGTCGGAGCAGCCTGTAACAAAGGTATAAAAGACATTTTTTCCTTCCTTTTGTTTTAAATTTATAGCCTTAGGAGAATAACATTTTGATAATCTTGTGGCAAGTTAAGAAAAATGACGTCTATTTGGACAGAAGTGTTTCCAGTTCTGCGTTCAGGCGGAGCAGACTTTCGTCTGCCGGAGAAATTGCAACGACCTGTTTCAGATAATACTGCGCCTTTCTGTATTCTTTTTTGTTGAAGTAAATCTGATAGAGCTTAAAAAGTGCATCCTTGTTGCGCGGATTTGCCGTCAGGCTTGCGCGGAGGTCAACGAGGACGGAGTTTTCATTGTTCTGCAAAAGACTGCGCTCATAATAGAAAAAACTTTTCATCTTTGATGACGCGCCGGAAAGATTCTGTTCGATTAAGCGGAGTGCTTCAGTTTTTCTTCCGGTCTGGACGAGGACTTTTACATAAATCTGCAGCACGTTTTCATCTTTCGGATTCTGCGAATAAAGCTCCGAGGCTAACGACCACGCTTCATCTTTTCTGCCGGCAGAAAGACAGATTTCAATATGAGAATACACGCTGTCTTCCGGGGGATTTTTCATCTTCCGCAGCACTGAACTGACTTCGTAGGCACGCGCCCACATTTTTTTGCCCGCAAAGTCTTCAATCTGGATTTTCATCGCGTCAACGTTGTCCGGGTCTTTTTCAAGGATAAGCGCGGCAAGTTCCCCCGCCGTCTTTCCGTTGATTTTCGTGCCCGTTTCGCTGGCAAGACTCGCCGCCGTCAGAATGATTTCCGTGTCGTCGGGATAAAGCGAAAGCGCCCTGTCAATCGTTGCAGTTGCCGCCGTGATGTTCTTGTTCCAGTCTTTCTGCACTTTTGAACGCAAAACAAGATATTCACGCGAATCGGGATTTGCACGCGCATAGACGTCTAAAAGCGACGCCGCACGAATGTAGTCTCCGCGCTGAACGAGGATTTTCGCACGAAAAAGAACGTAATACGAATTTTCAGGTTCCTGCTGCAGGACGCGCCCTACATAAAGTTCACTTTCTTCAAGCTGACCGAGCGCAAAAGAGTTTTCCGCACAGAGTTTTAAGCCCTGGGAATAATACGGATTTTTTTCAACGAGGGATTTTGCAAGTTCAAGCGATTTCTGATAATTCTTCACCTTGAAGTTGCAGTCTGCAAAATTGAGTACGGTTTCCACGCAGTCGGGAGAGTTTTCATACGCCGTCTGAAAATATTTCAGCGCGCCGGAAAAATCATTCTGCCGACGTAACAAAAATCCCATGAGGTAATTTGCAAGAACGCTGCCGGGATTCATGGCAAGGGCTGAAGAAAGTGCTTTTTTTGAAAGTGAGTAATAGTCGCTGCGGCTTTCGGACGTGACGAGAACGAGGGACGGAAGGACAAGCGTCAGAAAATCGGTGTTGCCCGTGCTTTCGTCGTAAATTCCCTGCCGGCTCGACTCAACTGCCCCAAGATACGGATTTGCAGAAGAAACGTCAAACTCTGTAAAATTCGCCTTTTCCTGCTGCCACAAAAGCGTCATCAAAGCGTGACCGGTGTTGAGCAGAATCTTTTCGTTTTCCGCATAGAGTGAGGCGTCTTTCCTTAAAAGAGAATATGCCTGATTTATTGATTCGGGCGAGCCGTTTTCAATTGCGTGAACAGCTTCTTCCGGGATTCCGTTAAAAAAATTCTTTGCTTTTCGCGCGGGAACGGCAATCGAAACAGCCTGCGCGGAA
>CAVJKK010000130.1:0-4901 GCA_963649855.1 Anaerovoracaceae bacterium | reverse complement strand
AAATTCATCTTGATGAAGGGGGTACATTTATCTTGATGGACAGGGTGTGTTTATCTTGATGAACATGATACGTTTATCTTGATGGATATACCCTGTTTATCTTGATGAACAGGATGCGTTCATCAAGATGAATAAAAACGTCCATCAAGACAAACAAAAACGTTCATCTTGATGAATTTCTTTTATTCACAAAAAACCCATTTTGTATGTGTCTGCCAGTTTACAGGTTACAAGACTGCATAAAAAAATATTTTTTTTCTTTATAAGACAGTGTTTTTAGGCGATAATATGATGATAATTAAAGTGAAACTCTGCCTGCCTTGAAATGTTATATGCGCGAGGGATTGTAGCCGCGCCGGCAGGCGTTGGCACGAATGTGCCAATGGAGCGCGCAAGACGCGGAACGGCGGAAAGCCCGGTCTGCATGCGGCGGAGACGCATACAGACGCGCCCGGATATATAAAAAAATAAATCTCTGGAGGATTCTATGAACGAACCTTTTGACAGTGAAAATTTAAAAAACAACGAAATTCCCGAACAGATAACTCCGGAACCTTCCGGACTTGAAACGGCTGAAGCTGCTGCTCCAGTTGAAGAAAAACCGGCGGGCAAAAAGGCAAAGGCTGCAAAGAAAATCAAGGAAAAGGCGGAAAAGAGCTCAAAAAAAATCGCACTGAACTCTAAGAAATTCAGACAGTCGATGGCGTTTAAGTTTGCAACGGTGCTTTTTGTACTGCTTGCCGTTTCCTTTGTTTCGCTTGCCGTAATCCTGACGCGTTCGATTGCCGCCGACAACATAAAAACCTACGGTACTTTTGAAACTACGATTGCCGAAAAAACTGCCGACAACCTGACTTCCTGGCTCGACTCTTTTGCCACAAAGTTCAACGTTTTTTCAAAGTCTGACGCTTTTGTTTCCGGCGACTGGGAAACTGCCTGCGACTATCTGCGCGACAACAGAAACTTAATCGACACGAACTTCGACTTTATCGGAATTGCTGACCACGACGGTAACATGTACGATTCTCGCGGGAACTATACGGACATTTCGCACGAAGACTTTTTTACGGCGGTTCAGACGCAGGGAAAATCCGTCTACATTTCTGACCCTGTTCCTTCCCCTGACGGCTACGGCTACATCTTTTACGTTTCCTGCCCGGTGAACAACAAGAACAACTCTTTCTGGGGTGTTATCGTAGGAACTGTTCCGCTCGGCAAGGTGAACTATCAGATTTCGCAGACGATGACCGGAGACAGCGGCTTTACCTACGCAATCGACTCAAAGGGAAACATCATCGCACACTCGGACTCTGAAAGAATCATGAAGAATTTTTACACCATGAGCGACGAAACTTCCGGCTACGCCGGCTACAAGGCTATGACTCAGAAGATGATTCTTGCCCAGAAAGGAAGCGCAATAATAAAGGACAACGAACGCAAGGTGACGAATTACGTCTTCTACTGCCCGATAAACCACACAGACTGGTCGCTTGCAATCGCAATCAACGAAAGCATAATCATGTCGACGGCAAAGAGAAGCGCCGTACAGACGGCTTCAATCTGTCTGGTGATTGGCATCCTCCTTTTGATTGTTGCTTCAATCTATCTGACGCTTCTTGTCCGCCCGCTCATCCAGCTCAAGAATTCAATCATTGAAATTGCCATGGGTGACGCCGACCTTACAAAGCGCATCGAAGTAAAGACAAAAGATGAAGTCGGGGAAGTTGTGCTCGGCTTCAACACGTTTACGGAAAACCTTCACCGCATAATCCTCCGTATAAAGGAATCAAAACAGGAACTCGCGGAAGTTGATGAAAGCATGGCTGAAACTACGCGCGAAACCGGGGATTCTATCAGCAAAATCATCACGCACATAAACACGGTCGGTTCGCAGATTGAACTGCAGGGTCAGTCGGTTGAAGAAACGGCTGAAAAAGTAAATCAAATCGCAGGCAGCATCGAATCGCTCAACAACCTGATTGAAAATCAGTCTTCCGGAGTTACGGAAGCGAGCGCAGCGGTTGAACAGATGCTCGGAAACATCACTTCCGTTACGCGCAGCACGGAGCACATGGTTGATTCTTTTGACCAGCTTGAAGAAAACACGAACACCGGTATTTCAAAACAGAACAGCGTTGACGAGCAGATTCAGCAGATTCTTGAACAGAGCCGTATGCTCATGGAAGCAAACAAGGTCATTCAGAAGATTGCGAGCGAAACAAACCTTCTTGCCATGAATGCTTCAATCGAAGCCGCACACGCCGGGGAAGCGGGACAGGGCTTCAGCGTTGTTGCTGACGAAATCCACAATCTGTCGGAAAGTTCGAGCATGCAGTCCAAGAGAATACGAGAAGAGCTGTCGAAAATACAGAAGTCAATCGAAACTGTCGTTCAGTCTTCCGCAGAGGCAAAAGTTGCCTTCCAGAACGTAACGAACAAGATTCACGAAACAGATCAGCTTGTCCAGCAGATTAAAGGCGCAATGGAAGAAAGCGAAATCGGAAGCCGCCAGATTACGGACGCGCTCAAACTGATGAACGATTCAACTTCGGATGTCCGCGACGCTTCGGGAAACATGTCTGCCGGCAACCAGGGAATTCTTGCGCAGGTTCAGAAACTTCAGGCTGCAACGGAAGAAATCAAGTCGAGCATGTACCACATGACGGAATCCGCAAATCAGATCAGCGACAACGGTCAGACCCTGACAAAAATCTCTGAAACAATGCAGGGTTCAATCGCAAAAATCGGCTCACAGATTGATTTATTCAACGTATAGAATATAATTACGGCATGACTTGTGAACTTTCAATCACCCTCATGCCTGAGGAAGAAAACAATCAGGCTGTAATCGATTCCAGAATCAGAAAGGAACTTGCAGCCCGAAGGATTCCCGTAAAAAATCAAAAAATCACTTCTGTTTTCATCAAAAAATCAATTGATGCACGTCATTCCCAGATAAAACTCGTAATGCGCTTTAAAGTCTACATCGGTGAAGAACCGGAAGACCTCGAAAACATTTCGCTCAACTGGAAACCGGCGGACGGAAAACACTCGGTAATAATCGTCGGCTGCGGACCGGCGGGGCTTTACGCAGCGTTCAAGCTTTTTGAAAAAGGAATAAAACCCGTCATCATCGAACGCGGAAATCCGACATCTTCAAGAACAAACGACATTGCAAACCTCACGAAAGACGGCGTCTTAGACGAAAACTCAAACTTCTGCTTTGGTTCAGGCGGAGCGGGAACTTTTTCCGACGGAAAACTCTACACGCGCTCAAACAAACGCGGCGACATCTACAAAATCTACCGCATTTTCGTTGATTTCGGCGCAAACCCGAACATTCTGACGGACGCACATCCGCACATCGGAACGGACAAACTGCCGGGAATAATCGACCGCATGGAAAAAAAGATTGTGGAACTCGGCGGGGAAATCCACTTCAATTCGCTGTGCACAGACCTTTTAACCGGAAAAAATGAAAACTCCGGCAAACTGAAGGCAACCGGCGTAAAAGTAAAAAATCTTGCAGACGGCTCGGAAAAAGAAATCACGGCGGACGCAATCATTCTTGCCACAGGGCACTCTGCCGCAGGCGTTTACAAGATGATTGCAGACATTTCACCAGATGCACTCGAAGCAAAAACTTTTGCCGTAGGAGTCCGCGTTGAACATCCGCGCGCAATAATCGACACGATTCAGTTCCACGGAAAGCAGATGCCAGCCGCCGCAGAATACCGGCTGACAACACAGGTTGAAGGTCGCGGCGTCTACAGTTTCTGCATGTGCCCGGGTGGCTTTGTAGTTCCATGCGCAACCGCAAAAGACCAGATTGTCGTAAACGGAATGAGTTCAAGCGGAAGAAACAGCGAATGGTCAAACGCAGCAATCGTAGTTGAGCGCCGCCCAGAAGACATTCCAGAAAACTTCGTAAAACAGGCACAGGAAGACGGCTGCCCGGCACTCGCGGGTCTTTACTGGCGCACCTGGCTTGAAAACCTGACGTATCAGAACGGAAAGGGACAATACGCACCGGCGCAGAGACTGACGGATTTCCTTGAAGAACGCGATTCCAAAGACCTGCCGGTAACAAGTTACAAACCAGGCGTAATTCCAAGCAGGCTCGACAGATGGCTCCCGGAAGACATCCGCAGAAAACTGCAGGCAGCGTTTAAGGACTTTAACAAAAGCATGAAAGGCTTTGTCTGCAGCGACGCAATCTTAATCGCCTCAGAAACAAGGACAAGCACCCCCGTAAGAATCCTGCGCAGCAAAGAAACCCTAGAATGTACCGCGATCGAAAACCTTTACCCGTGTGGCGAAGGCAGCGGATACTCCGGCGGCATCGGCAGCTCAGCCATGGACGGAGAGCGCGTAGCCGCCGCAATAATAGCAAAAATCACAGAATGATATTTTTTAAGGAGGCAGTAAAATGAAGCATTGTATTCTCGTTAAGTTTATTCCTGAGATTTCTAAGAAGATTGAAGGTTCTTTTATTGAGCAGATTCAGGAGATTTTTGACGGTGCGCTGGAAATTGACGGCGTGCATTATGTAAAAATCTTCAGGTGCTGCATTGACCGCCCTAACCGCGCTGACATCATGATTGAAATTGATATGGACAAAGACGCGCTCGAAAGATACGACTCAAGCGATGCGCACTTAATCTGGAAGCGTGAATATTCAAGATTTATAGACGAAAAGACAATCTTTGACTACGAAGACGCAAAACCGTTCAAAAAATAACTTCAATAGCCTTTTAACAACTCTATTTGCCCTAACTTCGAGTTTTTGAAATTAGCCGTCTAAAAAAGGCTCTCGGTCGGTTCTGTCATCAAACAGAGGAGGCAAGTATGCCTAGCTCTGTTTGTGCCAGTCCCTCCCTACGCCTTTTTTTGACAATTTA
>CAVJKK010000129.1:0-4915 GCA_963649855.1 Anaerovoracaceae bacterium | reverse complement strand
TCTTATAAGCAACCCAGTCAGCCGGTGGTGGACCAGCTTCAGTTACAGCAGCACCGTACCAAAGTTCAATGTCAACTGTACCGTCTTTGTTTACCTTCCATTTTTTTGCAGCAAAAACTGGAGAAGCAACTGCAAGAATCAAAGCTACGAGTGCAAGATTCTTAAAAAAGTTTTTCATTTTATCCTCCTTTATTGAATCTAATGAAAACAATTTAATAAATAAAAAAATACCCGATTCTTAAACCAAGCACTTTCTATTATACCACAAAAAAATGACTAGACAATAAAAAATATCATCTAGTCACCAAATTTTATAAAATAAAATTATTTCCGATAAAACTTAGCCCTTAACAGAACCAAGCATAGTACCCTTTGTAAAGTACTTCTGAATAAACGGATAAGCAATAATCATTGGAATTGCTGACATAAATACAGAAGCAGCCTTAATAGCCTGTACTGAAGCATTACCGAAAGCGTTAACTTCAACGTATTCGTTCATACCAGAAGCCATCAAAATATTGCGGAGCAAGATTGGAAGAGGCTGGAGGTAAGCTTCGTTCAGGTAGAGCATAGCGTGCATGAAGTCGTTCCAGAAGTTTACTGCATAATACAAACCGATTGTCATGATGATTGGCTTTGACAACGGAAGAATGATGGAAACGAGAACGTACCATTCAGCAGCACCGTCGATACGAGCTGATTCTTTAAGCGATTCAGGGATTCCTTCAAAGAATCCGCGCATAATCAGACAGTTGTATGTACCGATTGCACCCGGAAGGAAGATAGATGCAAGATGGTTTGTAAGGTGAAGGTTTGTTACAACGAGGTATGTAGGGATTACACCAATGTTGAACAAATATGGAATAAGAACAAAGTAGTTCAGGATTTTACGACCAGGAAGATCCGATACAGACATACAATATGCCATCGGAACTGTCAGACAGAGAGCCGTAATAACACCGAATACCATGATTTTAATTGAGTTCCAGAATGCCTGGATAAATCCGGCGTTTCCTAACAATGCTTCATAAGCTGAAGTATCCCATTTCCATACAGGGAGGAACATACCTTCAAAGTTTGTTCCAAGGAATGAGTTTGGACGGAACGAAAGAGTGATTGTAGACCACATCGGAATCGCAATTACAACACCAATGAAAATAAGGAAAGCATTTACACAAATATAGAATGTGTGGTCACCGGCAGTTAATTTTACTGTACTTGGTTTTGTCATTTTTTTCTCCCTTAACTACAGCAGTGAAGAATCAGCGAGTTTCTTCGTAACAGCGTTTGATCCCATTACAAGAAGCATACCAATTACACCCTTGAAAATACCAACGGCAGTAGCAAGAGCGAACTTGAACTGCAAAAGACCCTGTCGATATACCCACGTATCGATAATATCGGCTACAGAATATACAGGAACAGAGTACAACATAAACATCTGGTTAAATCCGGCATCAAGAACTGTACCGAGCTTAAGAAGAACTACAGTTACGATTACAGGTTTGATGGAAGGAATTGTAATATACCATACACGCTGAACGGCAGAAGCACCTTCAACCATAGCAGCTTCAAACAATGAAGGGTCAATTCCCATCAGGGCAGCGATAAAGATGATTGCAGCCCATCCCATTTCCTTCCATGCGTCAGAAATAATAACGATAGCAGGGAATGTCTTTGTGTTTGTAAGGAAGTCTATTGGTTCACCACCAAAGAATTTTACGATGTCGTTTACCATACCATCGCCAGGAGCAAGAAGTACGAGCAAAATACCGTACATGATTACCCATGAAAGGAAGTGTGGAAGGTAAGCAAGAGTCTGTACAACTCTACGAAGGATGTCATGCGTACATTCATAAAGTGCTACAGAAAGAATAATTGAAAGTGGAACACAAATTATAAGTTTTGCCAAACTGTAAAGAATTGTGTTGCGGAGCAGTTCGCCAAAATAGAAAGACTGGAAGAAATCTACGAAGTTGCGGAAACCAATCCAGCTACTTCCCCAGATTCCATCTGCCGGCAAAAAGCTCTTAAAAGCAATCTGTCCGTTAACAATTGCACCATACTTCAAGATAGCATAGTAAACAGCTGGAATAACGAGCAGTGCATAAACAGAATAGTGTCTCTTAATGTCCTTCCAAAGGTCTTTCTTTGGAGCCTTAAGAACAGGTGTTTCTTGTGCGATCATATTTAACCTCAGTTCTTTAATAATATATTTTTTTGCATAAAATTGACAAGCGTTTTATTGGAGAAAAACGAACTATGCTAATAAAATTCCTACTGTTTTGTACGAATTTTCCCCGGTGGAACACCATAAATTTTCTTGAATACCCGACAGAAATACGCCTGGTCCTGAAATCCTGACTTTTCGGCAATTTCATAAATAGTATCGTTTGTTTCAAGCAGCATTTTCGTTGCAAGATAAATCCTGTAACGGTTCAGGTATTCCCAAAGTGAAAGTCCAATCTCTTTATGGAAGATTCTCGTCAGATAGTCTTCGCTTACATGGACGCTGTCTGCAAGTTTCCAGCGCACAATTTGCTGGGAAGCGTTTTTATTAAGGTAGAGAATCGCTTTTTTAACAAGAGCGCCCGTATGAGGCGGCAGAATTTCGTCGCCGGCAAGAATTTCGCGGATTCTCTGGTCAAACTGTTCAGACTCAGCCGCACCGCTGTTACAGAGAATTATTCTCGGGTGAGAGCAGAGCATTTCAACTTCTTCTTCCGACAGAATTGAATCCGGCAGGACAAGAATCGGAACAAGCACGGTCTTCGGATTTTTGCGGATTTTTTTGATGCTTTCTTCATCAATCGATTCAAACACAATCAGCGACGGAACAATTTCATTCAGAATATGGTCAAATTCTGCCATCGACTGAATCCTTACGCTGTTTGCTTCCGTAGCCCACGTTCCATAATGCGAACGCTTTATGTTTACGAACAGAACTGGCGCAGTTTTCTGAGTCCGGACTTTTGATTCAAGCATTTCAACAAAATTGTGACTTATCAGTTCGTGACTGTAGCAGAGAATCGGCGCACGGAAAAGTTTTTCATTGTGGCGCAGGCTGTAAACCTTGACCCATTCATCAATCGGAGCATTATCCGACCGCCAGAAAAGGGCAACGTCTTCATCTGTTGTGAGCGCTTCGGTTGAATAATCTTCTATTTTGTAACCAAAAATTTCTTTTTCTTTATTCTGCGCAGAAAGACCAACAATTTTCTTAACTTCGCCTTCAGTTTTAACCGGCGGAAGCCCTGCAAGATTCGGCCACGGGAATACAATCAGAGTTGAATCTTCGCCCGTTTTTATAACTTCGCCGTACTGCAAAAGGATGATTTTTTCCGCAAGGAGATATTCAGGGTCTTTTCTGTCGAGATGAACGGAATTTACATGGATTTTCAATCCTTCCGTATCTGCGGAAACAGTCATTGAACAGGTGTCGCCGTAATTGAAAAGCGTAAGAAGAGCTTTTTTAAGACGTTCCGGGTCACCAAACACGAGCGGGAATTTCTGTTCAAGGGACGCAACGACGCTTCCCGGCAAAACCTGACGGATGTCGAAAAGTTTTTTATCCATCGGCAGGTCATCAACCTGAGAGCGCGTCAAATCAATGAGCGTTACGGTTTTATGCAGCTGCGACTGAATCTGCGACTGAAGGAAAATCAACTGCTCAGAAAGAATATCCTGATCAAGAACGCCTTTTTCAACGTTTCCCTGCATCTGAACGATTTTTGCAAGAAGGTCTTTGAGCGGATCACAAAGCTCGTTGCCGACATTCGCAAAGAATTCAGTTTTTGCAAATTCTGCCTGTTCTGCCACCTGACGCGCCTTGTTTATTTCTTCAAAAAGATGAATTCCCTGAATCGCCGTACTCACGGAAGTTCTCAAATCTTCGTAAATATTTCCGTCACAGTCAGAATAGCCGGTAATCAAATATCCCAAAGGCTGATTTTCCACGAACAGCGGCTGAACAAGGAAAACTCCGTATTCAAAATTCTTTTCAAATTTCTGCGGAACAAGAAGATTTGACTGAAAAAGCACTTTTTCCAGATTTACTTCGCCGGCATTGTTGAAACTTCCGATATATTTTGAAGTGTTTTCGGTTTCGTAAAGGACAAGCGCTGCATTTTTAATTCCAATCTGCGGAAGATGCTCAGCAAGAATGTTCATTAAAGATTCAAAATCATGAACGGAAAGAAGCGCAGTTTTTAAAGAACTCACGGCGCCCATAATTTTTTCGTCGTAAAGTCGTTTTTCGAAAATCTTTCCCTGAATCTGAGGAATCATAAGGTTTATCGTGCTTATGATTTTTGAAACATATTCTTCCGGCAGGAAAGTCGAATTTTTAAGATAGCGCAGGGCAACAAAAAGGTTTGAAAGTTCTCCTTCTTCGCTGAAATATGAGTAGAGAACTTCATTCAAACGCTTATAAAATTCCGACTGATTGTTTTCAAAAATTGAATCGAGCATCGGAACAAAAACAGTTTCCTTTGTTTTTTCATCCGCACGGAAAAGTTTTACAAGCGCTTCGGCAAATTCATCACGGTTGCGGATTCTTGTTTTTGAATCATAAAAATTCTGAAGCTGCTTGATGCTATTACATCCACAGCTTTCGCGGATTACAGGATAAGCGGGCAAAACTTCGTCCTTAATTCCGGTTTCGCCATTTAAAAGCTGCTTTAATTTGTCGTACGCAAGAATTCCAAGTTTTTCGACCGGCATATGAACAGTTGAAAAAGTCGTCCGCCAAACCTTGCTTTCCGCAGAATCGTTAAAACCGGCACAGATGTAATCTTTCGGAATTTTATATCCGCGCTTTTCAAAATATTCAACGACAGTAAGCGCCATAATGTCGCTTGCCGCAATGAGAGCGTCAAAATCTTTTCCGGGAATTAAACCGCGTTCTTCATAAAGC
>CAVJKK010000128.1:0-4918 GCA_963649855.1 Anaerovoracaceae bacterium | reverse complement strand
GTCTGCAATTGCCATTACAGATTCCTGATATTTCTGCTGGTTGTAAACTGCGCCCGTCTTGAGTTTTACATATGAACTCAAGGTTTCTTTCGAGAAGATTATGTTTCCCTTAAAAGTGATTCCGCCGAACGTGTACTGAGAGCCTTCAACGATTACGAACGTGACGGTCAGTTCATCGCGGTTTTTCTTTTCATTTATGCTTGTTTCCTTAGTAACGTCGAGGACTTCTGCATCGATGTAACCGAGATTCTGATAGTAAGCCACGATTGCCTGTTTATCCGCTTCAAGTTCTGATTCCTGAAAAGCGCCCTTGCTGATTAAACCGGCTTCCTTTAACGTAAGTTTGCCTTTCAGCGTTTTTGAAGAAACAACCTTGTTGCCACGGAAATCAATTTTTGCAATTACCGTAGAACGACCTTCATCAACCTTAAAGTTGACTTCCACGCCTCTTGAAGTTTCTTTCGTAGTTGCCGTTACTTTCGCATTCGTAAAACCTTTCTGAAGGTAAACGTCACGGACTGCACGCTCATCAACGAGCATCTTGCTTTCAACAAAAATGTCCTTTTCCTTCAGTGAAGTTGCATCCTTCAATTCAGTCGTGCGGATCTGGCGGTTGCCCGAAAAAGTGATTCTTGTAACAACCGGTCTTTCCGTTACGGTAAAAACGATTGATACGGTATTTTTCTTTGCGTCTCCCGGGAGTGCTTCCGGCGTGATTTCATCAAAAAAGTCCAGCGCGTAGATGCGGTCAAGAAGATTTCCGAAGACTTCGTCCGAGAATTTCTTTCCGATGAAACTTCCCGTAACGCCTTCAACTTCTTTTGAATCAACTGATTTTAAATTTTTAAAAGAAATCGACTTTATCAGTTTTCCGTAAAACCAGTTTTCGTCATTTTCTGAGGTTTCAGAGTTTTCAGTGTTTTCTGCCGATTCCTGTGACTGAGCAGATAAAGGTGCTAAAACAAGAAATGCTGCACAAAAAATACAGGTAAAACTCAAACGCTTAAAAGACATATTTACTCCAATCAACAGGAAACATTTTTATTTTCAAGTTTTCTAGAATGTGTGTTTCCAGGACAATGTAATGGACGTAGAAGGAATCCACAAACTGTTTTTTATAGCTTCCAGATCCGGAGCAACTCCAAGACGTATATTGACAAAAGGTGAAGACATTTCAAAACCGAATTCAGGCTGAAATACAAGTCCGTTCACTGTATCATCATTATTTTCTTTTGTTTCGTCGTAACTCCAGTGCATTAAAGCATCAACGTACAAAGCACTGCCAAAGTACTTACCTACATAAACAGCGGAATTATCAAAAAAGTTACCGAATGAAAACTGGCTTCCGGTTGAATTCTTTTCAAAACTCTTCTTTACTGCGTTCTGCAGGATATTCGTTCTGATTGAAAATATATCAAAATTCAGCAATTCACGCAATGAATTCTCGAGAGAGCGCATCACCGTCGTCTGAACAAGATAGTCTCCGCCCGCCATTGCAAGGGACGCAACGTTCTGTGAATTTCCGGAAATTACCTGCCCCAGAAGTTCCATGATTTCCTTTTCTGACTTTGCAGGAGTTGCCGAAAAGCGCGGATTAAACTGACTCAGCGCCTGATTCGTTGCAGAAAGCGTAATCATAACCTGATTGTTGTCGTCGTCGCGTTCGCGGGTTTCCGCACGGACTGTAATTCTCGGATCAAAAAGCGCCTTTGTTTCATTGAACGTGACTTTTCCTTCCTTCATGTAAAAGCTTCGGTTGAGCCACACGATTTCCCCGCCGCGAAGGTTGACTTCTCCTTTTGCAGAAAAATCACCGTTATCCGTGTTGAGGTAGAGTTTTAAAGAGTTATCCGGTTCAATTACGCCGCGCAGAAGCGGATTTACGAGAATCTGAACCTTGTTTTTTACCTGAAGTTCGAGGTCAACGAGATAATCAAAATTGCCGGCAGAAAAATCGTTCTGTTTCTGCAGTGCGTCCGTACTTATCTGAATGTCTCCCCTCTCCCCGTAAATTTTACCGGAAAAGGCAACGTCCTCCATCGTCATGTGAATCAGAAAGTCTTTGAACGCACCATACCCATTGTAATGGACGAGAGGCATTTTCATATCGACGTAGATGAACTGTCCGTCCGGGCTGTCAATCGGACAGTCAAGGCTGTTGATTTTCCAGCGGTCAAATTCAATGTCCAGCCCGACGTTTACGAGATTTTTTTCCACATTGAAAGGCGTCGGTTTTACGATAAAGTGCCCCTGCCCTGCCACCGCGACAACCTTTTCAGACCTGATCAGTTTATCCGACACGAGCGGAATGTAAAATTCCGGTTTTAAGACGTTTATGATTCCCGTGTATTCAGGATCCGTAGTAAGCCCGGTAATCTTCACAGCCCCGGCAAGAGTTCCGCCGGTAAAATTGACGTAAGGAATCGTGTAAGTCTGGCAGAACTTTTTCATATCCGCAGAAATGTTCTTTACGTTCAGATCCATCTGATTGCGGATTATTGAGCCTGAAAGTTCAAAGCGAAGGGGAAGGTCATCTCCAGCCGACGCCGTAATAAACTGCCCGTTCGTAATGCTTCCCGTAAGGCCGCGCCCGCCTGCCGAAGCAAAATCAATTCTGTCGCCGGTTTTTGTAACTGTAAGGTCAAGTTTTTGTGGAGTCGGAAAGAAAGTTCCCGTCATATTTTCAGACGTTATGCCGGCAATAAAATTCTGTGCTGGATTTTTATCCGGAGAAAGACTCTTTAAGTCAGCTTTTAGAGGAATCTGGAAATCGAGGTCGAGGAAATTTCCCTTCAGCATGGCGGAACAGCCGCCCGAAAAACTGCGGGGATCAAACACGGCGGAAAAATCAGAAACAGACAGTTTTGACCACACCGCATCCGCCGCAGAAAGCGTAAAGCCCGTATCATCGTAGACAGCCATTCCTTCAAAAGTACACGGATAGCCTGCAAGGTTTACGGAAGAACGCTTTAAATTAAGCGAGAAAAACGGATTTGAAAGCGTGCCCGAAACCGAAAAATCAGCATTTATCGTATTTTCAGAGTACTGGTCGCTCAAAAAACGCGCAGAAGGAAAGGCGGAAATCGAGCCCTGCGCATTCATGTAAAAATCATTTTTCAAATTTTCAAGGGTAAGGGACTTGCGCTCAAGGTTGCGGAATTCTCCGTTCAGCTTGATTTTTTCCGTGCCTAAAATACTGTCTGCCTTCAGGTCAACGATTACAGAGTCCAGAATTCCGTCATTCAGACTCCACACAACATTCATCTTGCCGTCGAGGGCGGAAGCCGTGTCAGAATACGCAAGTTTCGTCATCACAAAGCCGTATTTATTTGCAGAGCCGGTAAAGGCAAAATGCGGATGAAGGCGCATCGTTCCGTAAGGCTCGTCAATGTCAAAGTTCTGGATTTCAAGGGCGATTCCGTCAGACTCGTTCCACGAAAAAGCGGTTGCAAGCGAGGCTGAAAAGATTTTATTTCCGAGAGGAAGCGGCAGGGAAGCAAATTCAACGGAACCGGAAACATTTTTCCCGAAAGAAACCGTCGTGTTGAAATTGTAATCCCCGGAAACGTTGATGAAATCGTGGCTGAAAGCACCGCGCAGACTGTACGGAAGCGAGTTGATGACTAAATCGGTGTAAAAGTTAAAGTCAGAAAATCCGTTTGAAAAATCAATTCCCGCCGTTGCATGTGCCGTCTGTGCGCCGTACTGCAGGTCCAGGGCACTCAAAGTAATTGTCTGAGAAGAACCGTCGAGCGCAAAGGTAAGAAGTTCGCGCTCTTTTTGGGTATTGGCGAGAAGAAAATACGGAGAATTAAACGAAAACGTCTTAAAATCAGTCGTCAGATAGATTTCGTCAGAAAAAATGTACTGTGAAGCGGCATCTGCCGTCTTTTTAAGTTTTTCACGTTTTGCTTCGGGCGCAAAAAATGCAGCGGTGTTTATCACGCTGTCAACAAACATGTCGCTTATCGAAACTGACGCCTGAAGAACTCGGGAAGAATCATTTATGAAGCTTCCGTCAAGCAGGACGTGGGCACTGTGTTCATAGTCAGAATGAGAATAATCGTCAAACTCAAAACTGAAATCCACGGACTTTGAATTTGCCGAAGGCAGAACCGTAAGTTCAAGCGCAGTAAAACTTTTGTCGTCCATGAAAAGCTGAGGCGCAAAGCACATAAAACCGTCTTTGTAGGGTTCAACGTAAACTTCAGTCTGCAGAAATCCGCCGTTTTTAAGAATCAGATGCTCGAGCGAAAAAACAAAGGCAGGCTCAAGCGTCTGCAAGTTCAAATCTCCGTTCAGGGAAAAAGCAAGATTTTCACCGTTCCCGGAAAGCTCGCTCACAGTCAGAAGCGAATCTCTGCACTGAACGTCAAAAACAAGGAGGACGGGACTTCCGGCAGCTTTTTCAGGCAGGGAACATTCTGCATCGAGGTTCAGGGCAAGCGACTTTACGAAATTTTCCGGATTTTCAAAAAGTGCAGAGGCTTCAAGCGTTCCCGAAACCTGCGTTTCTTCAAATTTTTCATAAAGATTTTTTTTATCCCGGATTTTTAAAAGTTTTAAAGGTTCAAACTGCTGCGCATTTCCCTTAAACGAAACCTGCTGCTTTTCAAAATCCGCTTCAAGGAGAATTGAATACGGAAGGATACTGCGCATGGTCCTCAGGGCAAGTTTTGAATCCGCGTAGTTCAAGAGAAGTTCAGTTTTAGAAAGCGTGTAGTCCGCGCGGGCAACTTCCGAAAGTTTTAAGAGAAAAGAACTTCCTTCAAAATTGCTGAAAAAATTACCCGAAAATTCAAAGGCACAGGCGGAAAGGCTGCGTCTGTTTCCGTTTTTCAGAAAATCAGTCCTGAATTCGACGCGCCCGGAAGTCTTTACCGAAAGCCCGCCCTGCACTTCGGGAGTGCGCTCAAGC
>CAVJKK010000127.1:0-4982 GCA_963649855.1 Anaerovoracaceae bacterium | reverse complement strand
GAATATTACCCCCCCCCGTATTCATTCGTCAAGTGTCATTTTTACAGTTTTTCTATCTTTCCCGCTTTTTTACGGGGTCGCTTGTCAGTTCTACGCCCAGTTTCTTGAAGATTTTGCGGTCTACTTCGCTCAGCATTACCGTCGTGTGAACCTGGCATCCCTTAAATGCCGGCAGCTGTTCGAGTGCTTTCTTACAGTTGGCGTCGTTTAAACTCAGCATTGCGAGTGCTACAAGAACTTCGTCTGTGTGCAGACGCGGATTGTTACCCTGCAGATAGTTCACCTTCATGTTCTGAATTGGTTCAATCATTTCTGCCGGGATAAGTTTTACCTTGTGGTCAATTCCGGCAAGGTGTTTTGCAGCATTCAGAATCAATGCAGCGCACGTTCCCAAAAGTTCGGAAGATTCTGAAGTGATTATAGTTCCGTCGTTCAGTTCGATTGCGGCAGACGGAAGACCGGATTTTGAAGCACGCTCGTTTGCAGCAACAGTCACTTTTCTGTCTGACGGCGTAATTTTTGCCTGCTGCATGATAAGCGTAAGGCGGTTTACTTCACTTTCTTCACATTTGCCTTCTGCAAGGCTGCAGAGCGAAGCGTAATATCTTCTGATAATTTCCTGATTGCTTGCATTTCTGCAGGCTTCGTCGTCAAAAATACAGTTTCCTGCCATGTTTACGCCCATGTCCGTCGGTGACTTATACGGGTTTTCGCCATAGATTCCCTTGAAGATTGCGTCCAGAACAGGATAAATTTCAATGTCGCGGTTGTAGTTTACGGTCGTCTTTCCGTATGCTTCCAGATGCCACGGGTCAATCATGTTCACGTCGTTTAAGTCTGCCGTCGCCGCTTCGTAGGCAAGGTTTACGGGGTGCTTTAACGGAAGGTTCCAGATCGGGAAGGTTTCAAACTTTGCGTAGCCTGCCTTTATTCCGCGCACGTTTTCATTGTACAGCTGGCTCAGGCACACAGCCATTTTGCCAGAACCCGGTCCCGGCGCAGTTACGACGACCAGAGGACGGCTTGTTTCAACATAATCATTTCTGCCGTAGCCCTTGTCGCTGTCGATCAAGGCAACGTTGTTCGGATAGCCTTCAATCAGATAGTGAAAATATGATTTTATGTTCAGTTTTTTAAGCCGGCGGGCAAACGCTTTTGCACCTTCCTGTCCGTTAAAATGCGTGATTACGACAGAGCCGACAAAAAGTCCGCGGCTAATGAATTCGCTACGGAGGCGGAGAACGTCCTGATCGTAAGTAATTCCGAGATCCCCACGGATTTTATTTTTTTCTATATCCTGTGCACTGATTACAATGATGATTTCTGCCATATCCGACAGCTGCATGAGCATTTTGAGCTTGCTGTCCGGTTCAAAGCCCGGAAGAACACGGCTTGCGTGATAATCGTCAAAAAGTTTACCGCCGAATTCAAGGTAAAGTTTGTTTCCAAAGTGCGAAATACGTTCCTTAATGTGTTCCGACTGAATCTTTAAATATTTATCGTTGTCAAATCCCTTTTTCATACAGGGAATTATAAATTATTTGTGCATTTTGTTCCATTAAAAAAACGGGCGTTACGGCACGAAGACGTGCCGTCGCGCTTTTCAGGGTTCCGCTTCCGCTCCATTGGCTTGCGCCAACGCCTCACGGCGCCCTTACAATCGCTAACGCAAAAGCTACAGAATGTACCGCGACAGGTCTACGTCTTTTACGACGCCGTTCAGTTTTTCATCTACGAATTTTGAATCAATCGTCAGGGTTTCGCCTGAATGTTCATCTGCCGTAAAACTTGCATCTTCAAGGACTTTTTCCATAATCGTGTGAAGACGGCGCGCCCCGATGTTTTCACTGCGGGAATTTACGTCTTCTGCCAGGAAACTCATTCTGTCGATTGCATCGTCAGTAAACTCAATCTTCAGACCTTCCGTTGCAAGAAGTGCCGTGTACTGCTTTGTGAGCGCATTCTTTGGTTCAAGAAGGATTCGCTTGAATTCATTCTTTGTAAGGCTTTCAAGTTCAACGCGCAGAGGAAAGCGTCCCTGAAGTTCCGGGATAAGGTCGCTTGGAGCACTCATGCTGAACGCCCCTGCCGCAATAAACAGAATGTGCGTCGTATCTACGACACCGTATTTCGTGTTTACCTTTGAACCTTCAACAATCGGCAAAATGTCCCTCTGAACGCCTTCGCGGCTTACCTGCCCCGAAGAATTCTGATTTTTTGAAGCAATTTTGTCGATTTCGTCGATAAAAACGATTCCGCTCTGTTCAACCCGGTCTTTTGCAATGTCTGCGACCTTGTCCGAATCAATCATGGAATCGAGGATTTCTTCCTGAAGGATTTTGCGGGCTTCCCTTACAGTAACGCTCTTTTTCTTAAAGGCACGTCCGCTGAGCATGTTCTGCAGATCCTGCATTCCGCTCTGAAGGTCGTCAAGACTTCCCCCGGCAATGATTTCCATGCTGGGACCGCGCGGCTGTCTTCGTACCGTAACTTCAACTTCGCGGTCTTCGAGTTTGCCTTCGCGCAGCATCTGGCGGAATTTTTCACGCGTAGAAGATGAAGTATTTTCTTCACTTACGGCAGGCAGGTTCTCCCCTTCTTCCGCATTTTCTTCAGCCTTTTTCTGTTTTTTTTCTGTTCCCGGAAGCAGAAGGTCGAGAAGTTTTTCTTCAACTTTGGGAAGGCTTGCTTCCTTCATCTCTTCTTCCATTTCTGCCTTAACATTGTTGTAGCCGACTGCCATGAGGTCACGAATCATGGACTCAACATCGCGCCCGACATAGCCGACCTCCGTATACTTTGTAGCCTCAACCTTGATGAAAGGCGCATTTATGAGTTTTGCGAGGCGACGCGCAATTTCAGTTTTTCCCGAGCCCGTAGGTCCAATCATGAGGATATTTTTCGGAGCAACTTCGTCGCGGATATCCTCAGAAAGCTGGATTCTTCTCAAACGGTTGCGAAGTGCAACTGCAACTGCTTTTTTTGCCTTGTCTTGACCGATGATGTACTGGTCAAGTTTTTCTACGATTTGTTTTGGTGTAAGTCCGTCGATTGCCATTTTCTTCCTACTCTAATACTTCTGAAGTTACGTTGTGGTTTGTGTAAATGCAGATGTTTCCTGCAATATTGAGTGATTTTTCTGCGATTTCTTTCGCGCTGTAATTGCTGCATTCAAGATATGCGAGGGCAGCAGAATATGCGTAGTTTCCGCCCGAACCGATTGCAAGAACGTCATTTTCCGGTTCGATTACATTGCCGTCGCCGCTGATCAGGAGAATCTTGCTTTTGTCTGCAACGATGAGCATTGCTTCGAGTTTCTGGAAAGAACGCTCCGTTCGCCAGATTTTTGCAAGTTCAACGGCAGAACGCGTAAGATCCCCGTTAAATTCCTTTACTTTTTCTTCAAATTTATCAAGCAGAGTGAAGGCATCTGCCACGCTTCCGGCAAACCCGGTAAGAATCTTGCCGTTATAGATTTTTCGCACCTTGCGTGCATTGCCTTTGCAGACTGTGTTTCCTAAAGTTACCTGACCGTCTCCTGCCATGGCAACCTGACCGTTTTTCTTTACAGCAATGACTGTAGTGCTTCGAATTTCAACCTTTTCCATAATTTAAATATAAGTAAAATAAATTAAACGGGCAAGAAAAATTTCTATTTTTTGTTTCCGCCGTGAGGATGCGCGTTGTTGTACATGTAAATCATGTGGTCGGTTGAAATGTGGGTGTATTTTTGAGTCGTACTGATTGACGAGTGTCCGAGAAGTTCCTGCACATTACGGATGTCCGCACCGCCCGTGAGCATCGCAGTTGCAAAAGTATGGCGCAGTGCGTGAGGATTTATGTGCCGTTTTGTTCCCGCAGGTCCAGAATAGCGCGTAAGGATATAGGCGATTCCGCCACGGCTCAACGGCTCGCCTTTCTGGTTTACAAAAAGAAAATTCTTCGGATTTATGATCTGCTGATTTTTAAAACGTTCGTTTCGTTCTGCAAGATATTTTTGAATCAATTCAACAACGTAACTTTCAAAATACACGACGCGGTATTTACTGCCTTTTCCGCAGACCAGGGCTTCCATAAAATTGTGCGAAAAATCTTTTACCCGCAACCCCGCAATTTCAGACAGACGACAGCCGCTTGAATACATCACTTCAATCAGGGCACGGTCGCGCTTTTTCCATAAAATAGGTTCTGCAGCAGTTTTCCTGCGGAACTCATTTATTTCTTCACCCGTCAGAAACTTCGGCAGAGTAGTCTTTATTTTATCCCTTTTGACTTCAAGCGCAGGATTAAAATTGACCTCGCCCATTTTCTTGCAATAGGCAAAAAGACTCCGCACCGCCGAAACATATCTGTTGTACGTAGAAGGCTTTGCCTTAAACCTCGAAACGCAGTTCAGTATTCTTGTAGAAGTCAATGCCTTAAGTTCCGTCTGCTGCCCGATTTCAGGGTCGTTTTCAAAACGCTCAAGGTCGTTGCGGTAAGCTTTTACTGTGTTCGGCGACTTCTGTTCAATAGAACCAAGATAAAGCAGAAATTCTTCAACAGCCTCTTTTACAGTCAAAACTGAACCTCTGTTCTATTCGTCGCTTTCAGGAAGCGGCAGGGCGTCATCTTCTCCGGCAGAGTGCAGGTAATCGCAGTCCGGATTTATGCACGATTTGTAGTTTCCGTTCTTTTTGTCAAACTTTTCAACTAAGAACCAGCCACACTTAGGACAGGTTGCGTCAATCGGCTTGAAGTGGCTTATAAACGAACATTTCGGATAATTCGTACAGCCGTAGAAGGATTTTCCCCTTCCCTTTGACTTGCGTTCTACGATGTCTCCGTTGCATCCTTTAACAGGGCATTTTGCCAGCGGAATTGATTTTGTATTGTGGCACTCAGGGAATCCCGAGCACGCAAGGAAGAAGCCGAACCGTCCGAGTTTTTTTACCATCGGTTTGCCGCATTTTTCGCAGGTTAAATCTGTTTTTTCGTCAAGG
>CAVJKK010000126.1:1507-5029 GCA_963649855.1 Anaerovoracaceae bacterium | reverse complement strand
GTATTAAATGCAGCGTAATTAACAGCTTGCGCATCCGCTTCTATATCTCTTGTATTTCTGTAATCCGTGCTTTTTGCAAGCCTTGCTTCCAGCTTCAAAAAATCAGCTGTTGTCGTGTTTGTTCCGTCTCTTGCCGCAGCCGCCCTTGCAAAATAACCTCGTTGTGTCGCTGTCCGCTCCGCTGATGACTGACGAAATTTATTTTCATTAAGTATAGTTCCGGTTTCTATTACATTTTGCGCTTCTTTTTCCCATACTTGACTAGCCTTGTTTCCTGCCCATGCGGCACCGACCCCGGCGGCAATAATTCCCAAGACGGGATTTGCGGCAATCGCCTTGCCTGCGGCTCCAAGCAAGGAAGCTGTGTCTCCCGTTCCTTGCAGTGCTCCGGCAATATCTCCATTTCCAGCCGCTCCGACAACATTTCCAGCCGCTTTTCCTACATTCAAGACTTTCCCGAAAGTGCTCCGTCTTTCAGCCTGCCTTCTTGCGTCATCTCTGTCTCTTGTGTCTCCGAATAGCTTTTGAGCTTTTTGAATGTCAGTTATTCTTGATTCAACATTATGGATATACGTATTGAATCGGTCTGATGTCTCCCAGTCCCCCGCTTTCTGCGCTTCCTGAAATTTCTCTTTCAGCTCATCGACATACCCGGAGAGTTTTTTAAGCTCAGAAGCTCCAGCCGTTACGTTTGCTCCGACTTCAAATTCTATACGAGCACCGCCCATTTATTCCGTCTCCATCATATTTTTTGCAATATCTTCTTCGCTGTAGCCAAGCTCACGCAAAAGGTCATTGTCAATTTTCTTGCCTTGTGCTTCCATAGACTTTTGATAGCCAAGCCGCATGCCGTCAATATCATGCGTCATAACAAAGTCATAGAGCATAAAATTGTAGCTCTCATCATCAGCTGTCCGCTGAATTGACTCCCTCAAACACACCGTCCGGAACAGCGACAGAAACGTTCTTGTTTCCAGCTTTCTTGTCATGCCCGGAATCAGTCTCCGCTCTAAGCTGTTTCTGCACTTTGTTGCGAAAGGTATAAGCCTTCATATAGACATCGTTCACAAAGTCCACATCCGGCATTTCCTCCCATGAAAAATTCTTGTTTTCCTTCTTTGCGTTCTCATACCACGCCGGTCCGCTTAAAACTACAATATCAAGAAAACTTGTAACATAAATATTCTGGTCTGTTGCAGCATCATAGTTTGACGCCGCAATTCCGCTTCTTCTTAATGCGCAAAGACGTCCGATTTTTATGATGTCTTTCTCTTTCGGAAATTTTATTTCAAAATTTCCCCTTTTTGTCTTTACTGATTCGGTTATGTCTTTTCCGCGCACCAGCTGATAAAAAAGGTCATTTTCCTGCTTTTCCGTCAAAACATCGCTTTTCGATTCTATCTTGTCTACAATCTTCATTTTTCATTCCTTAATAATTTTTTGGCGGCAAGATTAAAAACAAGCCGCCAAGGTTTTCGTCTAAATAGTCGATTTATCAGCCGAAGTGTCGTAATCAGAACCGCCCGACATGTCGATTGCCCTCATAGACACATTAGCCTTTGTGTAAGCCCCGCCGTTAAACTGCAATCCGAATGATTCCGGAATAACCCAGTCAAAACTTGCGATAATGTTTCCTGTTTTCTTGTCATAGAAATCCATATACTGAAACTTTGTAACAACCTGGTTCGTTATAAATTCCTCTGACTTCGGATTGAAGCTCGCAATTGAGATTGAGCCTTTGCCGTTATAGCTTGCTGTTCCTGAGTAGACATCTTTTGTCGCAAGAAATCCGGTCAGCTGCAAAGACACACGGATTCCCTGAGCGTCAATAGAGGCTGGAACAATCGCACCGCACACAGCCGCCTCTTGCAGCTGAATATTCTTTGTCGCACTGAAAGAATCAACAAAACCGACCTCTTTTGCGTTTGAAGCGCTTTCGCCGGCACGCACCCAACAGCTAGTGCCCTTCACCAGAAGATTTTCAGCAATATCATATTTCATTTTCAATTTCCCCCTTTATCAAACAGTTACAGTTGTCGTTGAATAGACATAATTATTCGCGGTGATGAACACGAAGTTCCGCGGAGCTGCAAGATAGCGTGCAAATGTCAGATAAACTTTGTCTCCGTCGATTCTCACGGAAATATCCCAGACATCATCCGCGCCTTTCTGCACGATATAGCTGTTCTGTCGCCATTCTTTAGCGGCGGTTTTCAATGTCGTAACAATTGAATCAGTTGAAATATCGTTTACATGACCAATTCCAGACGCAAAACGGTTTCTTAAATCACGGTTCATATAAAGGTCTTCACGTACCATTGAACGCTCACAAAGCATAAGCTCATCAGACTGATATGTTGTAAGCGAACGGATTACCGCAAAACGATTATCCTGTGTGATATTCACGCAAAGAATACCGTTTGAGATAAGTTTCTCAATGCTTGATTTTTTGCGGATTGAAGTAAAACCTGTTACAGAAACATCCTTGTTTGTAAGAGGTTCGCTAGGCGAAAGACTAGCCTCAAGTCCGGCTAGTTTGCATGCAAGATAAGCCGGCGCAAGCGTTTCTGTGTCTCCAGTAAGAGGATTTTCAGCAATGATTCCATCCGCCACAAATGAAACATATTTTGAGTTGAATCCGCGTGCCTTTGTTACCGCCTTGTCATCTGAAATTCCAAGCTCGCCTCCCAAGATACACGTTCTTTCTTTTCTGTTCTCTGTTGACGACATATCCGCACAGTGCTGAGCGATAAGGCTTTGTATAGAATCGCTTGTGTTCGTTGTCGATATAATCTGAACATCTTCCGCCTCCAGAAGCTCCAAAGTGTCCGCCCATGCGGAAACATCGCTTGTTCCGGCTGTTCCGCCTGTAAAATACATATATGAAGATGAATTTTCAGGAACAATTCTTGAATTTGAAACAAGCTCAACACCTCCGATAAAAGAGCAGCCTTCCAAAGTATCGATAAACGCTTTCAGATTGCTTGTCAAAACAACATCGCTTTCAACAGAAGCTGATGAAACACTGTCCAAGTCAGAAGTTTTTGAGCTTGAATCAGAATCAATAAGCGTCGCTGTCCAAGCGCTAGAATCGTTTATAAAGGAGACAAGCGAATCTACTGTTTCAAAATCAGAAAAGCTAGCTTCTATTTTATCTATTGTCCCTTCAGTTCCTGTTGCGCTTGCGCTGAACGATTTTGTCGTAACTGAAACAACCGGAGATGTTCCATCGCCTGTATAAGACAAAGTGAATGACTGTTTGCCGATATTGTCATAGGAAACCGTAGAATCCTTGTATGCTACAGTCAGCTTCTTTGTTCCGCTTTCTGTTCCGTCATCAACAAGCATTTTCAGCTGATTTGTGTGAACGCCCCAGTCCCATGCTTTCAGTTTCAAAATATTCTGGCCGCCGTTTTCAAGTGTAAGTTCCGCCTGCGTTCCGACATTTACACGCATCGCATAGACACGCTGCGGACGGTTATCTGTGGACGGCGAAAACGCATGGGCAACGCCATTCAAGAG
>CAVJKK010000126.1:0-1497 GCA_963649855.1 Anaerovoracaceae bacterium | reverse complement strand
TATTTGGCTTGCCGCCTGTAGAATGTCCAAGAATAACCACATTTCCGGCGGAAACAGTTCCGCTAGATGATACGTTGTTGCTTCTTGAATAAACGCCCGGAATAAGATGTTCTGTTCTTTTACCTGCGCTTTCAAATACTGCCTTGCTAATTCCCATAGTTGCAATCCCCCTTTAATCAGACTTTTTGTTTTAAAAAATCTTCAATCACTTGCTTCCATTCCGTGATTGTATGAGCTTCTCTGCCGTACAGTTTTTTGATAGTACGTTCAAGAGTTTTGTTTTCCATTGGATACATCTGAAAATACCGTACGATTCCGTATTTTTTTTCTGTTGTCTTTACGGTTTCCGTTTTAGTTTCCGTGCTTGTGGATTCTGTTTTTGTTGTTTCTACAGTTGTCTTTTCAGTAGATTCCGTAGTAGCCGAATCAGTTTCTGTAGTTGCACTTGAAACACTTTCAGAAGTTTCAGAACTTGATGAGGAATCTTCAACAGTATCTGTTGTTTCCGTTGTTACAGTTTCAACAGTTTCTGTGTCAGTAGTTTCTTCATCTGTAGTAGTTTTCGCTCTTGACATTGTTTATTACCTCCGGGATTACTTTCCCATTCAAATTTTCAAGTCCTGTATCAAGAATCACTTGCGCTATGTCATAGTCAATTTCAAAACTCAAATGAGACCCGTACAAAAGACTGTCAAAATCAAAATTGTAATTTGCACTCCGCTCCCCGCTTATAGTTCTGTCAAAAAGCACCGGCGCAAAAATACTGTATTCATCTTCCAGCAACCGTGGTAAAGCACCACTTAAAAAAAGCCTTACATGCTCATAAAGCTCATTTTTCAGCTGATTATTTTTTGCCCAAATTTCAATAGAAACACGGTCTGTTTTTCGTGTTGCGATTTTAAGACCATAAACCATTCCTTCCTCAGTTCCTTGTGTTCTGGAATCTGCGATTTTCTTTATTTCTTCAATCGTCTTTTCATCATAGACAAAAATAAATCCCGGAATCCTCTCTTTCTGCACAACTCCGTTTTTTATAACATCAGTTACAGTTCCGTCTGAAAGAAGTTTTTTTCTGTTTCTAAATCCTGAACTTATAATCTCTTCAATGTCTTTTGACGTATAACCGACTTCATAAACTTCCTGTGGAAGCTGAGACATTTCAGAAGTTTTATTGTCTGTTTGAGTTGTAACAATGATTGACGGAAAGTTATCCGCGCACCTTGCATTTTGGTCAATAATCATGTGAGCAAACGGATGCTCATTTACAACGGATATATGAAAGTTGCCGTAAACATCATCAAACTTTTGATGTTCAATGTAGCGTCTTATTAAATCCGCAAGCGCCTGCTCAAGAATAAATCCAAAATTAAGATAGTAAATCACCTTAAACCTCAATCCAAACCAAAAAAAAAGCAGCCGCACGACTTTTTAAATCGCACGGCTGCATGTAAATTGCACACCAAATTGTATAAACTGTAATTAAGTATAGATTGATAC
>CAVJKK010000125.1:2002-5069 GCA_963649855.1 Anaerovoracaceae bacterium | reverse complement strand
GCAATTCGTTATACTCGAAAGGCTATGTTGAACGCTTTATACAATGCCGTCATTTTTCCGGTTTACGAAGTCCTTGAGTTTTTCTATGAGTTTTTATTTGAAGCAACCGGAAACGAAGGCATTGCGGTAATCGGTCTGAGTTTTGTCGTTACGCTCTGCACTTTTCCATTGTACATGGTTGCTGAAAAATGGCAGGACAGGGAGCGGGAAACACAGCAGAAACTGAAGCCTGGAATCGAAAGAATCAAAAAATTCTTTAAAGGCGATGAGCAGTACATGATTCTGAATACTTTTTACCGTCAGAACCATTACAGTCCGATCATGGCGCTGCGCTCAAGTTTCAGCCTTTTGATTCAGATTCCTTTTTTCCTTGCTGCCTATCACTTTCTTTCTGAACTTGAAACACTTAAAGGCGTTTCTTTCCTTTTCGTAAAGGATTTCGGCTCTCCGGATGCGACGTTCCACATCGGTTCTTTTGCCGTAAACATTCTTCCTGTTGCAATGACCGTGATTAACTGCGTTTCAGGTGCAATCTATTCAAAGGGGCACGACGCAAAAGAAAAGATTCAGATCTATGCTTTCGCGGCAATTTTTTTAATCGTTCTCTATAATTCACCGGCGGGACTCGTCGTCTACTGGACGATGAACAACATTCTTTCACTTGTAAAAAACATCTTCTATAAATTAAAGAATCCGAAGCGCGTGCTTTACGTCCTTCTGTGCATTTTTGCGCTTGTCTGCATCGTTTCGCCTTTTACTTTCTTAAGCGGTGCAAAAAGCGGGTTTAAAAAAGTAATCCTTCTTGCAGGAATAGTTCTTCCGTTCATTCCGTTTGCCGTAATCGCCCTTGCCAGAACCGTTGATTCAACCTTTAAAATCCTTGAAACAGACGGAAAACTGCGCTGTTCGCTATTCGTTTTTTCTGCCGCTGCACTCACCGTTCTTGCGGGACTTGCAATTCCTTCCACAATAATGGAAAGCGAACCGAACAATTACTGCTATGTTGACAGCTACACTTCCCCGTTCGTCTTTCTGATTACGACTTTTTTTCAGGCTGTGGGATTTTTCATTCTCTGGCCGTCGTGCTTCTATGCGCTTTTTTCCGTAAGGATCAAAAAGGTGCTTGCAGTACTTTTTACGGCAGGCGCTTTTCTTGCGGTCACAAATACCTTTGTTTTCGGCGGACACTACGGTCCGGTTGAAGCGTGGCTTGAGTTCATGCAGCCGCAGAATTTCATGCCGTCCTTTAAAAACATCCTTCTGAACCTGAGCATTCTTGCCGTGATTTTTGCGGTCATTACAGCGCTTGTGATAAAGTTTCCGAAAATCGCTCATTCACTGACGATCATTCTCGTACTTTCGCTTGGTGCAGTTTCTTTAAGGAATGCTGTTTCAATTCAGAATGCCTACAAAAATCTTGCCGTTCCGTCTTACAACAACAAACTTGAGCCGGTTTTCTCCCTTTCTAAAACGCAGAAAAACGTAATCGTAATAATGCAGGACAGGCTTTTTAATCCTTATATTCCCTATATTTTTGAAGAAAACCCGCAGTTAAGGGAACAGTTTGACGGCTTTGTAAACTATCCGAATACAGTTTCGATGGGAAAACTCACGATGATCGGGACTCCGGGACTTTTCGGAGGCTACGACTACACTCCTCACAGAATGAACGAGCGCGCAGAAGAAGAACCTGCAAAAACGCTGCAGGACAAACATTCAGAAGCGCTTCTGACGATGCCTCTGCTCTTTACACAGAACGGTTACAAGGCTTATGTCGCGAACCTTCCGTACGAAAACTATCTTGAACAGCCGGAAAGCAACATGTATCTTAAAAATCCGGATTTTGAGCGCAACGGGCTAAAAGTTGAAAGTCACTCTGACCCGACGGTCAATCCGTACACTGTAAAGTATGAAGGACACGAAGAAATTCAGCACAATCACGTTCTCGGCACTTACACCGATTACTGGTATGCAAGGCACGGAATGCAGAAAGAGCCTTACATCAGCACGCAGATTTTCAGAAACTTCATCTGGTTCAGTTTCTTCAAGATGGTTCCTCCGGTTATACGGGGGGGGGTATACCATAGAGACTACTGGCTTGCTTACAACAAGTGGGACAACTCGGCACGCTTTATCGATAACTACGCTGTAGTAGACTATCTGCCGGAACTTACGAAAATTGATGAAGGAAAGCCGTCTTTAATCGTTCTCGACAACGAAGCAACCCACGAGCCTACCCTTTTGCAGGCACCGGAATATGACTTCAGAAAAAAAGAAGATCTGACGAATCTGGGAAACAGCCCTCTGAAAAATGAAGCGGCCTTCAGCACGAGCTGCGGTGTTTTTAACCGCTACGGCGAATTCTTTGATTATCTGAGGGAGAACGGAGTTTACGACAACACGAGGATCATCATCGTTTCTGACCACGGTTCGTTCAGCAGCGGAGCAGAAACAGGCTTGCCTGCTCTGGGCGGAGAACTGAAAATAAACCCGCAGAATTTTGTGGCTTCCCTTCTGATAAAGGATTTTGACGCTCACGGAGAAATAAAAGACGACGGTACTTTTATGACAAATGCAGACACTCCTTATCTTGCAGCAAAAGATTTAATCGAAAACGCAGAACATCCGTTTACTCACAGGCCGTTAAAAGTTGAAAACAAAAGTGACTACACGATCTTAAACAATTCGCCTGCTCAAAGCACGAGAATCCGCAAGGAAAAGACATTTTCCGTAAAAGATAATGAATGGTATACTGTAAAAGACAGCATCTTTAGCGCTGAAAACTGGGAGAGATATAAAAAATGACCTTTGTTTCCATTCTCTACAACGTAATTCTTTCACCGATTACGCAGCTGATTGAGATTTCCTACAGAGTTTTTTCCAAGATGTTCAGCAACACGGGAATTGCGATTCTCGGGGTAAGCCTTACAGTTACTCTGCTGTGTCTTCCGCTTTACATCGTTGCAGAAAAATGGCAGGACACGGAACGCGACAACCAGAACAGAATGAAGGCGGGAATTGACCGCATTAAAAAATTCTTCAAGGGCGATGAACAGTACATGATTCT